>NZ_JBEZNU010000002.1:372345-587478 GCF_040653375.1 Streptomyces sp. NPDC047974 | reverse complement strand
CTTTCGGGCCGCCGAACTGCATGCGCAGCGCCGCCTCGTGGATCACCGCCTCGTACGGCACCGGCCGGTCCAGGACCTCCTGGCGGCGCAGCCGCAGCGCGAGCCGGGCCTCCAGGTCGGGCTCGGGCAGCAGCGGGACGGCGGTGTCGAAGACCGCCCGCGCCTGCTCCTCGGTCTGCAGGAGTCCCGGTACGTGGGTGGTCACGGCGGTCGCCAACTCGGCCGCGTGGTACTCCAGTTCCGCGATGTCGAGCAGGGCGGGGGGCAGGAGTCCGCGGTGCTCCTCCCACCAGCCGCGGTCCCGCTCCTGGGCCATGGCGGCGAGCAGGTCGACCAGGCCCGCGTCGGGGCAGCCGTAGTTGAAGGCCAGGGTCCGCACCCGCTCGGGGCTGATGCCGAAGCGGCCGGACTCGACGTTGGGGATGCGGGTGCGGTCGACGCCCAGGAGGGCGGCGGCCTGCTGGGCCGACATCCCCGACTGTTCGCGCAGCTTGCGCAGTTCTGCCCCGAGCCGTTGCTGGCGTGCGGTGGGGCTGGTCCTGGGTGGCACGTCGTTCTCCCTCGTCCTGCCGGGCGGCCCCCTGCCGCCCGGCTCCCGCGCCGCCGTTTCGCCCTCTGGCCGGAAACGACGCCACTACCCGCAAGTAGTAGCACTGTGCTCCGCATCTGCGCTACGGTCGGTAGCGCAAGTCTCACACGGGGCGACCATGTCCGTGTGCAGAGCACCCCCACGTACAGGAAATGTGAGCAATCCGATGAAGGGCGCCCTGCGTTGCCTTCCGGCCGCCGCCGTCACCGCGGCGGCCGGGCCCATACCCCCCGCCACGGAGAACCTCAGCTACTCGATGCTGCTCCCCGGTGGCGCCTACTGCGCGGGCCTCGCCCGCCAGGCCGTCGACGGCCTCCTCACCCGCCACGGCCTCGCCGAACTCCGCGAGACCGCCCGCCTCGCCGTCTCCGAACTCGTCGCCGCCGCCTACCGGTTCACCCCCGACCGGGAGATGGCGCTGCGTGTCCGCTGGCAGTACGACGCCCTGCGGATCGTCCTCTACGACCAGCATCCGGCCCACCCGCGGCCGGACGAGGCGGAACGCTGCCGCGAACGCCGCAGCCGCAGCATGTGGCTGCTGGCCGCGGCGGTCGACGAGCAGGGCGGCGACTGGGGCCTGGCCCCCGCCCTCACCACGGAGGGCGGGACCAAGTCCTGGGCCTTACTGCACCGTTGACGCCCCCGAACCGGTGACATCGGCGCAGCGCTGACACCATCGCGCCGTCGGCATCACCGCGCCCTCGACGCGGACGGTGCCCGAAGCTCCTCCGCCGACGTCGGCCGCAGACGGCCGTCGAGGAGCACCCGGCGCGTGATCCCCAGCGACTCCAGGAATGTCAGGTCGTGACTGGCCACGACCAGCGCCCCCTCGTACGCGTGGAGGGCCGCCGTCAGCTTCCGCACCGACGCCAGGTCCAGATTGTTCGTCGGCTCGTCGAGCAGCAACAGCTGCGGAGCCGGCTCCGCGAGCAGCAGCGCCGCCAGCGTGGCCCTGAACCGCTCGCCGCCCGACAGGGTGCCCACGAGCTGATCCGCCCGGGCGCCTCGGAAGAGGAACCGCGCGAGCCGCGCCCTGATCGTGTTCCCCGACGCCGTGGGCGCGAACCGGGCGACGTTCTCCACGATGCTGAGCCCGTCGTCCAGGACGTCGAGCCGCTGCGGCAGGAAGCGGAGCGGCACCAGCCGTTCCACCTCCCCCGACACCGGCTCCAGCTCGCCCGCGACCGTCCGCAGCAGCGTCGTCTTCCCGGCCCCGTTGCGGCCCACGAGCGCGACCCGCTCCGGACCCCGCAGCTCGAAACCGCCCTCGACCCGGGCGCCGTACCGCAGTTCGAGGTCCGTCAGGCGCAGCACCTCGCGCCCCGGCGGCACCGAGGTGTGCGGCAGCTCGACGCGGATCTCGTCCTCGTCCCGTACCGCCTCCACCGCCACGTCGAGCCGCTCCCGCGCCTCCGCCAGCCGGTCCGCGTGCAGATTGCGGTGCTTGCCCGCCGACACCTGCGCCTGGCCCTGCCGGGTGTGGGCCACCACCTTCGGCACCGCCTTGTTCTCGAAGCTCTTCTGCGCGTACCGCCTGCGGCGCGCCAACTTCATCTGGACCTCGGACAGTTCCCGCCGCTGCCGCTGCAGGTCCGCCTCGGCGACCCGCACCATCCGCTCCGCCGCCTCCTGTTCGGCGGCGAGCGCCTCCTCGTACGCCGAGTAGGGGCCGCCGTACCAGCTCACCGTGGAGTCGTGGAGGTCGGCGATCCGGTCGACCCGCTCCAGGAGCTCCCGGTCGTGGCTCACCACCACCATCACCCCGGACCAGCCCTCCACCGCCTCGTACAGACGCGAACGGGCGTACAGGTCCAGGTTGTTGGTCGGTTCGTCGAGCAGCAGCACGTCCGGCCGGGCCAGCAGCAGCGCGGCGAGCCGCAGCAGCACGGACTCGCCTCCGGACAGCTCGCCGACCGTGCGGTCCAGGCCGATCGCGCCGAGCCCGAGCTGGTCGAGGGTGGCGCGGGCCCGCTCCTCCACGTCCCAGTCGTCGCCGATCACGGTGAAGTGCTCCTCGGCGGGATCCCCGGCCTCGACGGCGTGCAGCGCCGCCCTCTTCCGGTCGATCCCGAGGATCGCGTCCACCCGGCGGCCGGTGTCCAGGACCAGGTTCTGCGGAAGGTGGCCGATCTCGCCGGACGCCGTCACGGCGCCGCCGGTGGGGGTGAGCCGCCCGGCCAGCAGCCGGAGCAGGGTGGACTTCCCCGCACCGTTGGTGCCGACCAGGCCGGTGCGGCCGGGGCCGACCGTCATCCGCAGGTCGTCGAAGACCTCGGTGCCGTCGGGCCAGGAGAAGGAGAGCGAGGTGGCGGAGAGGAAGACAGGCTGATGTGACATGAGGGCCTCCGGTGCGTGCCGCGAGCACGGGTGTGAGCGTGGGCGTGGTGCGACGCGTGGAGACACCGGGGCGCGGGCAACGTGGGGAACGGCTCGTCCACCGAGGTCGAGAACGGCGCGCGGGGCACGGGGGCCAGGCGCGGCACGGTGTCTCGGGACCTCAGATGAACAACGTTCCTTCTCCGATCGGGAGGCGATGCGACCTGTCGACCGTAGAAGCCCTCGGGGGAGGAGGCAATCGAATTACGGGAGCCGGGCTACGGCAGTTCGCCCAGCAGCTCGGCCAGGTCCCGGTCCCAGTCCAGGTACTGGTGCTCCCGCCCGGCCGGCACCAGGTGCTGCGAGCGTTCCAGGAAGCGGCGCAGCTCGGAGGTGCGCACATGGACCATCGCCACGCCCTCCGGGGCGTGGAACTCGACGACCGTGCGGTCGTAGCCGTACGGACGCAGCCGTACGTCGCCGTCGCCGGCGGGCCGCTCGACCCCCTGGACCAGCAGGTCGCGGGCGAAGGCCCACGAGACCTCGACGCCCTCCAGGGTCGCCGGCGGCGGGAAGGCCATGCTGACCGCGTACGGATCCTCGCGGTCGTAGCGCAGGGTGGCAGGGACGGTCTCCATCCGGGGAGCGGAAGCGACCAGACGGGCCTGGACTGGCTGCTCGATCACGGCGGACACGGCGGACTCCTCTCGCGCGGGTTGTGATCCTGAGCGTCTCCCCGACACCAGGGCACCTGACACCCATGAAGACGAGCGGAACGGCCGGAACGTGCACCGACCCCCCACGTGAGGTGTGTCACCGAGAAAGGCGGCCGAAGGGGGAACCGAAGCGGAAGAGGCGGGAGCCGCAGGGAGGACGGGCAGGTCGGCGAGCCCGGCGGGGGCTCAGCGGTCCTCGGCCACGTCGTCGTCCGGCGCCGCGCACGGCCCCGAGTGGTCGCAGTACGGCTGGTTCGCCGAGGCGCCGCAGCCGCAGAGCATCACCCGGGTCTCGTGCCGGGCCCCGTGCGCGCCCATGACGAGGAGGTCGCCGCGCATCACCAGCTGCCCGGACGGCGAGCGCCGCACGGTGGTCGGCACGTCCGGTGCCTCCTCCGCGCCGCGGCCCTCCGGCGGGTGGTACCGGAGCGCGCCCGAGGGGCAGCGCCGGATCACCTCGGCGACCCGCTCCGGCGTGGCCGCGTCCGGCAGCACCCACGGGCGGCGGGAGAGGTCGAAGACCTCCGGCAGTCCGTGGACGCACTCGGCCGCGTGCAGACAGCGGCGCGGCTCGAACGTGACGGTGATGCCCTCGCCGTCGTACTCCTTCAGCCTCGGCTTCTCGGCGATGGGGTTCTCCGGCCCCGGCTCCACGGTTCCCTCGGTCATGCGCCCAGCCTAGGAACGCCCGCCGCGCCCCGCACCCCGGCGGGGGCCGGGAGGCCCTCTGGACGGGCCGGGCCGCCACCGCTAGCTTCCGGCGCCATGACACCTGTGCGAACGACGCGAACGACGCGACGCACGACGAGGGCGGGACTGGCGGGGCTGGCGGGACTCGTCGGGGCGGCGCTCGCGCTGACCCTCGCGGCCCCGGCGCGGGCCGGGGAGACCCCCGCGGCCCCCGTCACCGCCACCTCCGCGGACGGCTGGCGGCTCACCCCCACCGGCACCGACGCCCGCTTCCGGGGACTGGCGGCGGTGGACCGGCGCACCGCCTGGGCGGCGGGCTCCCGGGGCACCGTCCTGCGCACCACCGACGCCGGCCACAGCTGGCGAAACGTCTCACCGCCCGGCGCGGAGGGCCTTGAGCTCCGTGACGTCGAGGCCTTCGACGCCCGCCGGGCCGTCGTCCTCGCCATCGGCGAGGGCGAGGCGTCCCGGCTGCTGCGCACCGAGGACGGCGGCGCCACCTGGACCGAGGCCTTCCGCAACACCGATCCGCGCGCCTTCTACGACTGCGTGACCTTCCTCGACCGCCGCCACGGCCTCGCCCTGAGCGACCCCGTCGACGGAAGGTTCCGGATCCTCGCCACCCGCGACGGCGGCCGCAGCTGGGAGGTCCTGCCGGACTCCGGGATGCCGGCCGCCCTGCCCGGCGAGGCCGGTTTCGCCGCGAGCGGGCAGTGCCTGGTGACCGCCCCCGGCGGCGGGAAGGACGTCTGGTTCGCGACCGGCGGCGCCGCCACCGCCCGGATCCTCCACTCCGCGGACCGGGGCCGCACCTGGACCGTCACCGACAGCCCCGTGCCGGCCGGCGACCCCGCCCGGGGCGTCTTCGCGCTCGCCTTCCGGGACCGCGACCACGGTCTCGCGGTCGGCGGCGACTACCGCGCCGGGCAGCCCTCGCCGTCCTCCGCCGCCGTCACCGGCGACGGCGGACGGACCTGGACCCCGGCCGGCACGCCCCCGCCCGCGTACCGCTCCGGCGTCGCCTGGCTGCCGCACTCCCGTACGGCGGCCCTGGCCGTCGGCCCGACCGGCACCGACCTCACCCGGGACGGCGGCCGGACCTGGCGGACCGTCGACACCGGCTCGTACGACACCGTGGACTGCGCCCCGGACGGCGGCTGCTGGACCTCCGGCGAGAAGGGCCGGATCGCCCGGCTCGCCCGCGGCTGACGGACGGGGTCAGGCCGGCGGCTGCTCGCGGTAGCCGGCCAGGCCCTCGACCGTCTTCGACGCGTAGAACTCGGTGATCCGGTAGGCGCACACGCCCTCGGAGCTGAAGGGGTCGGCCGCCGCGATCCGCTCGATCGCGGCCCGGTCGACCCCGGCCGCCAGGATCACCCCGCCGTCGCGCGGGTTCTTCCGCCCGGACGCCAGGAACACCCCGGCGGCGTACTGCTCGTCCAGCCAGGCGATGTGCGCGTCCATGAGGGCGTCCGCCCGCTCGACGGGCGCGGTGTAGGTCAATTCCAGTACGAACATGCGTGCAAGGCTACCGGCGGCGTCCGGCCGGGCCGTTCACTCCCCGAGCGCCGCCGCGACCGGCTCGAAGAGGTGCGCGCCGAGCCCCCGCGCCTCGTACAGGTAGCCGAAGTACGCGGTGTCCGCCGTGCCGGTGAGCACCGCGTACAGGAAGGCCGCGCAACCCGGGCCGTGCCGCTCCCAGAGCGGGCCGCGGCCCTCGTTGTAGAGCACCGGCCAGGTGTCGGGGTGGCTGCCGGGCCGCACCAGCCAGTACAGGAAGGCCCCCGAGCCCTCCTCGAACGCCCACGGCACCACGACCGCGCCCGGCTCCGCCAGTTCCTCGGGGCGCTCCTCGCCGATCTCCCACAGCGACTCCAGGATCTCGTCCCGTTCCCGCCGCTGCGCGAGCAGGTCGTGGTCGAGGCGGCCCGCGTCCGGGGCGAGCAGCCACACCGTCTCGTCGAAGACGCCGGAGCCGTACGTCTCGACCAGCCGCTTGTAGTCCTCCGGGAGCGGCGTCCCGAGGGCGCGTTCGGTCCCCGCCCAGTCCACGGCGGGCGGCGCCACGGCGGGCGGCGGGCAGAGGCGCACGAGCGCGTCGATCGAGGTCACGGCGGGCACGGTATCCGACGCCGCCGCCGTAGGGTGGCCCGCATGGGGATCATCGGGGTTCCGGCGGGATGGCCCGCCGAGGAGGCGGCGGCGCTGGACGTCCAGCGCGCCCTGCGCGGGCGGCTCGTGCTCGACGAGGACGGGCCGGCCGTGGGGGAGGGGCACGTCACCGGGCTCGACGTGGCCTACGACGACGAGCGGGACCTGGTGGCCGCGGCCGCCGTGGTCCTGGACGCCGGATCGCTGGAGGTGGTCGAGGAGGCCACCGCCGTCGGCCGGGTCTCCTTCCCTTACGTACCGGGGCTGTTGGCCTTCCGGGAGATCCCCGCCGTGCTCGCCGCCCTGGACGCGCTCACCGCCGACCCGGGGCTCCTGGTGTGCGACGGCTACGGGCTCGCCCATCCGCGCCGCTTCGGTCTCGCCTCCCATCTCGGGGTGCTCACCGGACGGGCCGCGATCGGCGTCGCCAAGAACCCCTTCACCTTCACCTACGAGCAACCCGGCTCCGCACGGGGCGACTTCGCGCCTCTCCTCGCCGAAGGAGAGGAGGTGGGAAGGGCGTTGCGCACCCAGCGCGGCGTCAAACCGGTCTTCGTCTCCGTCGGCCACCGGATCTCCCTCGACAACGCCTGCGCCCACGCCCTCGCGCTCTCCCCGCGCTACCGCGTCCCCGAGACCACCCGGCACGCCGACGCGCTCTGCCGTCGCGCGCTCAAGGAGGCGCGGGCCGAAGAAGGCGCGGGCTGACGGCGACACGGGCCGAAGGCGACACGGACCGAAAAGGCACCACGCGCGGCTGAGTAGCGGCTGAGTACGCGTACGGATGTCCGCTGTCAGACCCCCACGGCACAGTGGGCCCCATGACAACCCCCGTCACCACGGGCCCCGGCCGTCGCTCCGGCGGCCGCGCGCTGCCCGCCGTCCTCGCCGTCGCCGCGCTCTCCGCGCTCGCCTGGACCTGCGCCATCCTGTACGTGCTCGCCGACTGGACCACCGGATGAACGGGCGGCTGCGCTGCGTCGTGCTCGACTGCCCCGACGCCTTCGGACTCGCGGGGTTCTACCGGGAGTTGCTCGGCGGAGAGGTCGAGTCGCCCGATGCGGCGCTCGCCGTCGGCGCCGGTTCCGCCGTGCTGCGCGACGCGCACGGCCCGGTCCTCGCCTTCCAGGACGTCGCCGACCACCAGCCGCCCGTCTGGGGCGCCCCCGAGCAGCAGTTCCTGCTCGACATCCGGGTCCCGGACCCGGCCGCCGCCCACGAGAGGGTGCTCGCTCTCGGAGCCGTACCGCTCGGCGACGCGGGCGAGTCGGCGGGCGCGCCGCTGTGGCGGGTCTACGCCGATCCGGCCGGGCATCCCTTCCGGCTCATGGGGCCCTGAGGCCGCCTCCCGACGGCGCTTCGAGCGGGCGCGGGACGGGCAGGATGTCCGGATGGACCTGCACGCCACCTCACGACGCCTCGTCTCCTCCGGTTCGCCGCTCGAACCGGAGATCGGCTTCTCCCGCGCGGTACGGCTCGGCCCGTACGTCTCCGTCGCCGGTACGGCCCCGATCGCGCCCGACGGCACCACCGCCGCGCCCGGCGACGTCTACGCCCAGACCGTCCGCTGCCTCGACATCGCCGAGGCCGCGCTCCGGGAGACGGGCGCCGGGCTCGCCGACGTCGTCCGCACCCGCGTCATGCTCACCGACGCCACCACCTGGCGCGAGGCGGCCCGGGCCCACGGCGAGCGCTTCGCCGGCGTCCGGCCCGCCTGCACCTTCGTGGAGGTGTCCCGCTTCATCGACCCCGCCTGGCTGGTCGAGGTCGAGATCGACGCGGTGGTCGCCCCCGCCACCGGCACCCCCGACATGATCGGCTGGTGACGCGCGCCCCCGGACGGCCGCGTCCGGGGGCGCACGTCACCCGCGTCCCTCCGGGCGCGCGCGTCGCCCGCGCTACTCGCTGTGCGCCACCCGGAAACGCAGCCCCGCGGCCCGCAGCCGGGAGATCAGGGCGTCGCCCATCGCCACCGCCGTCGTGACCTGGCCCGCCGTCTTCGGCAGCGGGTCCAGGGCGAGGCAGAGGGCGGACTCGGCGAGCATCTTCGCCGTCTCGTCGTAGCCGGGATCGCCGCCCGACACCTCGGTGAACACCCGCCGTCCGCCGCCCTCGCCGACGAAGCGGACCGTGAACCAGCTGCGGGCGCGCCGCTCGGCCGAGGGGCCGGAGCCCGCCGCGTAACGGTCCATCAGCCAGCGGCGCACGGGCGGTACTTGGGCCGTGGCGAGGGTCGCGGCGAGCGCCGCCGTGCCGCCGAGGGCCATCGGCAGCGTCTTCACCGAGGCGTAGTGCCGGTAGCGGAAGTCGGGGCCGTACCGTTCGAGCGCGGCGGCCGAGCGGGCCACGACCTGCGGGTCCAGGGTGGGCAGCGGCAGCGCCCAGGTGCCCGTCTCGGCGCTGAACCGGGGCCCGCCCAGCGGCGCGCGGGCCCGCCGGCCCACCAGGCGGGGCGCGTGCAGACGGCGTTCGCGGGCCGCCCGCAGCATCTGCGGGCCGCGCCCGAAGGCGGTCAGCGCGGAGGCGAAGGTGCCGCCGGAGAAGACCGCGCCGGCCCGGACGAAGCCGTCGATCCGCAGCGGCACGCCCTCGGGCAGCTGCCGGACGGTGAAGAGCACCCCGAGGTCGTGCGGGACGGAGTCGAAGCCGCAGGCGTGCACGATGCGGGCGCCCGTTTCCCGGGCGCGGGCGTCGTGGCGGACGTACACGAGGTCGACGAACTCGGGCTCGCCGGTCAGGTCCAGGTAGTCGGTGCCGGCCTCCGCGCAGGCCGCGACCAGGCCCTCGCCGTACCAGACGTACGGGCCGACGGTGGAGGCCACCACCCGCGCCGACCCGGCCAGCGCCCGCAGCGAGGCGGGGTCGCCGGAGTCGGCGGTCAGCAGCGGAAGCCCGGCGAGGTGCGGCCGGCCGGCGGCGAGCCGGTCGCGCAGCGCCGCCAGCTTCGCCGGCGAGCGGCCGGCGAGGGCCCAGCGGAATCCGGCGGGGGCGTGCTCGGCCAGATACTCCGCGGTGAGCTCGCCCACGAACCCGGTGGCCCCGTACAGGACCACGTCGTACGGCCGCTCCGCCGTCTCCCGCCCGGGCTCCCGCCCCGCGCCCGCCCCTGTCTCCATCGAGCCCCACTCCCGTCCCTCGGCGATGTCGTCGGCGGAGGATAGCGGACCCGGCCGCCCCGTCGAATTTCCAAGCGCTTGCTCGGCCGGGGGGCTTGTGCCGAGTGGAACACGTTCCTAGCATCTCCGGTGTTACATCATTGGTGTCACACACTCTGGGGGCTCGATGAGCACGAGGCAGACCGAGCGGACCGGCCCGCTCGCCGGTGTCCGGGTCGTGGAGCTCGCCGGCATCGGCCCCGGCCCCTTCGCCGCCATGCTCCTCGCCGACCTCGGCGCCGACGTCGTCCGCGTCGACCGGCCCGGCGGCCCGGGGCTCGGCGTCGACCCGGCCAAGGACCTCACCAACCGCAACAAGCGCTCGGTCCTCGTCGACCTCAAGGCCGCCGACGGCCCCGCGGTCCTCCTCGACCTGGCCGAGCGCGCCGACGTCCTGATCGAGGGCTACCGGCCCGGCGTCGCCGAACGCCTCGGCGTCGGCCCCGAGGAGTGCCTCGCCCGCAACCCCCGGCTCGTCTACGGCCGGATGACCGGCTGGGGCCAGGACGGTCCGCTCGCCCCCACCGCCGGACACGACATCGGCTACATCGCCGTGACCGGCGCCCTCGGCCTCGTCGGCCCCGACCCGGACGGCCCGCCGAGCATCCCGGCCAATCTGCTCGGCGACTACGCGGGCGGCTCGCTCTACCTCGTCGTCGGCGTCCTCGCCGCCCTCCAGCACGCCCGGACGCACGGCGAGGGCCAGATCGTCGACGCCGCCATCGTGGACGGAACCGCCCACCTCACCACCATGATCCACGCGATGCTCCTGGCCGGCGGCTGGCAGGACCGGCGCGGGGTGAACCTCCTCGACGGCGGCTGCCCCTTCTACGGCGTGTACGCGACCTCCGACGGCGGCCACATGGCGGTCGGCGCCCTGGAGGAACGCTTCTACGACGAGTTCGCCCGGCTCCTCGACCTGGCGGAAGCCGGGTCCCTCCGCCGCGACCTCGCCCGCTGGCCCGAGCTGCGCGAGGCCGTCGCCGCCCGCTTCCGGAGCCGTACCCGCGCCGAGTGGACCGAGGTCTTCGAGGGCACCGACGCCTGCGTCGCCCCCGTCCTCTCGCTCCGCGAGGCCCCCGCCCACCCGCACCTCGCGGCCCGCGCCACCTTCGCCGAGCACGGCGGACTCGTCCAGCCCGCGCCCGCGCCCCGCTTCTCCGCCACCCCCGGCACCCTCCGTACCGGCCCCGCCCTGCCCGGCGCCGACACCGCCGAGGTCGCCCGCGACTGGGCCGTCCCCGCCCTGCACACCCAGGAGTCGAAGACCGCATGAAGCGCACGCTCTACACCGAGGACCACGAAGCCTTCCGGGCGGTCGTCCGCACCTTCCTGGAGAAGGAGGTGCTGCCCCACTACGCGCAGTGGGAGAAGGACGGCATCGTCTCCCGCGAGGCCTGGCTCGCCGCCGGCCGGCAGGGCCTCCTCGGCCTCGCCGTCGAGGAGGAGTACGGCGGCGGGGGCAACCCCGACTTCCGGTACGCCTCCGTCCTCGCCGAGGAGTTCACCAGGGCGGCCGCCCCCGGCCTCGCCATCGGCCTGCACAACGACATCATCGGCCCCTACCTCACCAAGCTCGCCACCGACGAGCAGAAGCGGCGCTGGCTGCCCGGCTTCTGCTCCGGCGAGATCGTCACCGCCATCGCGATGACCGAGCCCGGTGCCGGCTCCGACCTCCAGGGCATCCGCACCACCGCCGAGGACCACGGCGACCACTGGGTCCTCAACGGCTCCAAGACCTTCATCTCCAACGGCATCCTCGCCGACCTGGTGATCGTCGTCGCGAAGACCACCCCCGAGGGCGGCGCCCACGGCCTCTCCCTGCTGGTGGTCGAGCGCGGCATGGAGGGCTTCGAGCGCGGCCGGAACCTCGACAAGATCGGCCAGAAGTCCCAGGACACCGCCGAGCTCTTCTTCAAGGACGTCCGCGTCCCCAAGGAGAACCTCCTCGGCGAGCTCGACGGCGCCTTCGTCCACCTGATGACCAACCTCGCCCAGGAGCGCCTGGCCATCGCCGTCGCGGGCATCGCGGGCGCCGAGCACCTCCTGGAGCTCACCACCCGCTACGTGAAGGAGCGCGAGGCCTTCGGCCGGCCGCTGGCCAAGCTCCAGCACGTGCGGTTCGAGATCGCGGAGATGGCCACCGAGTGCGCCGTCACCCGCGCCTTCGTGGACCGGTGCATCGCCGAGCACGCCGACCCCTCCGGCCTCGGCCTCGACCCCGTCAACGCCTCCATGGCCAAGTGGTGGGCGACCGAGCTCCAGAAGCGGGTCGCCGACCGCTGCCTGCAACTGCACGGCGGATACGGCTACATGAGCGAATTCCCGGTGGCCCGCGCCTTCACCGACGGCCGCATCCAGACCATCTACGGCGGCACGACGGAGATCATGAAGGAGATCATCGGCCGCTCCCTCCTCGGCTGACCCCAGACCTCCCCGCTCGTAGCAAACCCTCACCGCGAAAGGCTTCCCGTGAGCACCGAAGCGTACGTGTACGACGCGATCCGCACCCCGCGCGGACGCGGCAAGGCCAACGGCTCCCTGCACGGCACCAAGCCCATCGACCTCGTCACCGGCCTGATCCGCGAGATCCAGCGCCGCAACCCGAGCCTGGACCCGGCGGCGATCGACGACATCGTCCTCGGCGTCGTCGGCCCGGTCGGCGACCAGGGCTCCGACATCGCCCGGATCGCCGGCATCGCCGCCGGTCTCCCCGACACCGTCGCCGGCGTCCAGGAGAACCGCTTCTGCGCCTCCGGCCTCGAAGCGGTCAACATGGCCGCGATGAAGGTCCGCTCCGGCTGGGAGGACCTCGTCCTCGCCGGCGGCGTCGAGTCGATGTCCCGGGTGCCGATGGCCTCCGACGGCGGCGCCTGGTTCGCCGACCCGATGACCAACCTGGAGACGAACTTCGTCCCGCAGGGCATCGGCGCCGACCTCATCGCCACCATCGAGGGCTTCACCCGGCGCGACGTCGACGAGTACGCCGCCCTCTCCCAGGAGCGCGCCGCCACCGCCTGGAAGGAGGGCCGCTTCGCCCGCTCCGTCGTGCCGGTCGTCGACCGGGCCGGGCTGACCGTCCTCGACCACGACGAGTTCATGCGCCCCGGCACCACCGCGGACTCCCTGGCCAGGCTGAAGCCGTCCTTCAAGGACATCGGCGAGCTCGGCGGCTTCGACGCGGTCGCGCTGCAGAAGTACCACTGGGTCGAGGAGATCGACCACGTCCACCACGCGGGCAACTCCTCCGGCATCGTCGACGGCGCCTCCCTCCTCGCCGTCGGCTCCCGGGAGGTCGGCGAGCGGTACGGGCTGACGCCGCGCGCCCGGATCGTCGCGGCGGCCGTCTCCGGCTCCGAGCCCACCATCATGCTCACCGGTCCCGCCCCGGCCGCCCGCAAGGCGCTCGCCAAGGCCGGCCTCACCATCGACGACATCGACCTCATCGAGATCAACGAGGCCTTCGCCGCGGTCGTCCTGCGCTTCGTCAAGGACATGGGCGTCTCGCTGGACAAGGTCAACGTCAACGGCGGCGCGATCGCGCTCGGCCACCCGCTCGGGGCCACCGGCGGCATCATCCTCGGCACCCTCGTCGACGAGCTGGAGCGCCAGGACAAGCGCTACGGCCTCGCCACCCTCTGCGTCGGCGGCGGCATGGGCATCGCCACCATCGTCGAGCGCGTCTGACCCCCGTCCGCATCCCTCACACCGGCCACCGGAGAAGCATCAGCATGAGCGAGAGCACCACCATCCGCTGGGAGCAGGACGCCACGGGGATCGTCACCCTCGTCCTCGACGACCCGAACCAGTCCGCCAACACCATGAACCAGGCGTTCCGTACGTCGATCATGGCCGTCGCCGACCGCCTGGAGGCCGAGAAGGACTCCATCCGCGGCGTCATCTACACCTCCGCGAAGAAGACCTTCTTCGCCGGCGGCGACCTCAAGGACATGATCCAGGCGGGCCCCGAGCACGCCGAGGACATCTTCGGGGCCGCGATGGACATGAAGCGCGCCCTGCGCCGCATCGAGACCCTCGGCAAGCCGGTCGTCGCCGCCCTCAACGGCGCCGCCCTGGGCGGCGGTTACGAGATCGCCCTCGCCTCCCACCACCGGATCGCGCTCGACGCGCCCGGCTCCAAGATCGGCCTGCCGGAGGTCACCCTCGGCCTGCTGCCCGGCGGTGGCGGCGTCACCCGCACCGTCCGCCTCATGGGCATCACCGACGCCCTCCTGAAGGTCCTCCTCCAGGGCACCCAGTACGCTCCGAAGCGCGCCCTCGACAGCGGACTGATCCACGAACTGGCCGCCACCCCCGAGGAGATGATGGCCAAGGCCATCGCCTTCATCGACACGCACCCGGAGTCCGCGCAGCCCTGGGACGTGCCCGGCTACCGGATCCCCGGCGGCACCCCGTCGAACCCGAAGTTCGCCGCCAACCTCCCGGCGTTCCCGGCCAACCTGCGCAAGCAGCTGAACGGCGCCCCCTACCCGGCCCCGCGCAACATCATGGCCGCCGCCGTCGAGGGCTCCCAGGTCGACTTCGAGACCGCGCAGGTCATCGAGTCCCGGTACTTCACCGAGCTGGTCACCGGCCAGACCGCGAAGAACATGATCCAGGCGTTCTTCTTCGACCTCCAGGCCGTCAACTCCGGCGCCAGCCGCCCCAAGGGCGTCGAGAAGCGGCAGGTCCGCAAGGTCGCCGTGCTCGGCGCCGGAATGATGGGCGCGGGCATCGCCTACTCCTGCGCCCGCGCCGGCATCGAGGTCGTCCTCAAGGACGTCACCGACGAGGCCGCCGCCAAGGGCAAGGCGTACTCGGAGAAGCTCTGCGCCAAGGCCGTGTCCCGGGGCCGCACCACCCAGGAGAAGGCCGACGCCCTCCTCGCCCGGATCACCCCGACCTCCGACCCGCAGGCGCTGGCCGGCTGCGACGCGGTCATCGAGGCCGTCTTCGAGGACACCGCGCTCAAGCACAAGGTCTTCCAGGAGATCCAGCACGTCGTCGACGCCGACGCGCTGCTCTGCTCCAACACCTCGACCCTCCCGATCACCGTCCTCGCCGAAGGCGTCGAGCGCCAGACCGACTTCATCGGCCTGCACTTCTTCTCCCCGGTCGACAAGATGCCGCTGGTCGAGATCATCAAGGGCGAGCGCACCGGCGACGAGGCCCTGGCCCGCGCCTTCGACCTGGTCCGCCAGATCAACAAGACGCCGATCGTCGTCAACGACTCGCGCGGCTTCTTCACCTCGCGCGTCATCGGCCACTTCATCAACGAGGGCGTGGCGATGGTCGGGGAGGGCATCGAGCCCGCCTCCGTCGAGCAGGCCGCCGCCCAGGCCGGCTACCCGGCGAAGGTCCTCTCCCTCATGGACGAGCTGACCCTCACCCTCCCGCGCAAGATCCGCAACGAGACGAAGAAGGCGATCGAGGAGGCCGGCGGCACCTGGGTCACCCACCCCGGCGAGGTCGTCATCGACCGCATGGTCGACGAGTTCGCCCGCCCCGGCCGCAGCGGCGGCGCCGGCTTCTACGACTACGCGGAGGACGGCAGGCGCGGCAAGCTCTGGCCGGGCCTGCGCGAGCACTTCACCAAGCCCGGGTACGAGATCCCCTTCCGCGACATGCAGGAGCGGATGCTCTTCTCCGAGGCCCTGGACACCGTCCGCCTCCTGGAGGAGGGCGTCCTGACCTCGGTCGCCGACGCCAACATCGGCTCCATCATGGGCATCGGCTTCCCGGCCTGGACCGGCGGCATCCTCCAGTACGTCAACGGCTACGAGGGCGGCGTCGCCGGCTTCGTGGCCCGCGCCCGCGAGCTGGCGGAGACGTACGGCGAGCGCTTCGCCCCGCCGGCCCTCCTGGTGGAGAAGGCCGAGCGCGGCGAGACCTTCACGGACTCCTGAACGCGGAGCGCAACTCCTCGCTGAGGGACCGCTGAAAGGCGGTGACGAGGGCCTGGACCACGATCGGCTGCATGTGCGCGGACAGCGACTTCATGGCGGTCAGGTGGTCCGGGTCCTCCCCGCTCTCCCGGTACGGGTTCCACACCTCCTCCTGGAACAGCCGCGCCAGCTCCTGGGCGGCCGACCGGGCGTGGTCGAGCAGCACCGTGCGGGAGGCGAGGATCGTGTCGTGCTCGATCGGCACGTCGAGCATCTCGACACCGAGCCGCAGCAGCGAACCGTCGAGCCGGAACACCTCGGTGTCGCCGGTCGCCTCCAGCACCCCCATGACGGCGAGCCGTTCGACGTCCCGGTCGGCCAGCTCCCGCCCGGCGCGCCGCTCCAGCTCCCGCCGGGTGATGGTCTCGGCGGACTCCGGTGCCCAGGACGCCACGAGCGCCCGGTGCACCGCGAGGTCCTGCGCGCTGAGGTCGGGCGGCAGCTGCTCCAGGTACCGCTCGATCGCGGCCAGCGTCATGCCCTGCCGCTGCAGCTCCTCGATCAGCGCGAGCCGGGCCAGGTGCTCGGCGCCGTACCACCCGACCCTGCGGGGCCCGATCACCGGCGGCGGCAGCAGCCCCCGCGTCCCGTAGAACCGCACGGTCCGCACCGTCATCCCGGCCCGGGCCGCCAGCTCGTCGACGGTGTACCCCGGGGGCAGTCCCTCGCCGCTCTCGTCCTCCATGGTTCAACAGTATTGCTGTCTCACCAGGACTGTAAAAGCCCTCAGAGTGCGGTTTCGACGGAGGCGAAGGTGACGCCGTGGTCGGCCAGCGCCTCGGCGACGACCCCGCCGGACGCGGTGAGCGCCAGGAGCAGGTGCTCGTCGCCGATCTCCCGGTCCTTGCGGGCCAGCGCCACGCGCAGCGACTTCTCCAGGACGGCCTTCGCCTCGCCCGAGAACGGGCGGCGCCCGGAGCGCCTGCGGCGGGCGGAGAACGCCCCTGCCCCATGGGTCTCCTCGACGCGCGCGACGATCGCGTCGACGTCGATCCCGAGTCCCGCCAGCGCCTCGGAGTCCGCCCGGGAGAGACCGGCCCGCCGCCGCGCGTCGGCGAGCGCCGCGACCAGCGCGCCCCGCCGCTCCGCCGGACAGAGCCGCCCGAGCACCCCCGCCGCCCGGGTCCCGTCCCGGTCGAGCAGCGCGAGCAGCAGGTGCTCGGCGGTCACGGCCTCCGCCCCGCTCCGCTCCGCGTGCTCGGCCGCCCCCTTCACCACGTCCCGGGCCGCCTTCGTGAACCGCTCGAACATCACTGCCTCCCGTACTTCTTGTGAACGGCCTGCCGGCTGACCCCCAGCTCGGTGGCGATCTCCTGCCAGGACCACCCCTGGTCACGCGCACCGCGCACCTGGACTGCCTCCAGCTGTTCCAACAGCCGCCGCAGGGCGGACACGGCCCGCAACCCCACCCGGGGATCACGGTCGCCGGCCCGCGCGGCGAGATCGGTCGCATCGGTCATGCTGTCAATCTAGGTTGACACCCCCGACCTGTCAACTGCAGTTGACACCCGCCGTTGTCGGTGCCGCCGCCTACCGTGCCCCCATGAGCGAGATCGAGTACGTACGCGGCGACGCCACCGCGCCCCGGGGCGAAGGCGTCCGGATCATCGCCCACGTCTGCAACGACGTGGGCGGCTGGGGGAAGGGCTTCGTGCTCGCCGTCTCGCGCCGGTGGCCGGAGCCCGAGGCGGCCTTCCGCCGCTGGCACCGGGAGCGGGCGGGCAACGACTTCGGCCTCGGCGCGGCGCAGTTCGTGCGGGTCTCGCCGCACCTCTGGGTGGCGAACCTGGTGGGGCAGCGGGGGATCCGTACCGTGCGGAGCCCCGGCGTGCCCGTGCGGTACGAGGCGATCGACCGGGCGCTGGGGCGGCTCGCCGAGCGGGCCGCCGAGCTGGGGGCCTCGGTGCACATGCCGAGGATCGGCTGCGGGCTCGCCGGCGGGACGTGGGAGCGGGTGGAGCCGCTGGTGCGGGAGCGGCTGGTGAGCCGGGGGATACCGGTCACCGTGTACGACTTCGGCGCGTAAGGGGCGCGCGGCGGGGGCGGGCCGGTGAGGCGCGCCCCCGGGGGTTAGAGTCGGCGGCCGGTCCGCGTCGGCGGGCGGGAACAGGGGAGTGGGATGTACGCGCAACTCAGGGAGACGGCGGCGGAATTGGCCGGGGTCCTGTGGCGGGAGCACACGGTGTACCGGGAGCGGGGCGGGGGCGTCGTCATCCGCGGCGAGCACGTGCGCCGGTGGATCAGCCTCGCCCCGACGGGCGGCAAGGACCAGGCGCTGCTGCGGGCCGGGCGGATACTCGACGGGGGGACCACGGCCCCGGCCCGTACCGAGGTGGTCGTCGACCTGACGGCGCCGGTCGCCGAGCTGGCCACCGTCTGCCGGCGGATGCTCGCCGAGGTCGCCGCGGCGGCCGACGCGGGTCGGGGCGGGGACGTGGACGCCGGGCCCTCGCGGGCAGGCCGGCCGGGCAAGGGGCGGAAGGCGCGCAAGGAGCCGAAGGCTCCGAAGGCTCCGAAGGCGCCCAGGGCCTCCGCGGCGGGGACGGGCAGGAGCCGGCACACGAGCGCCGGCTCCTGGGTGGTGCTGGTTCTGGTCGGGATCGCCGTGGCCGCCTGGGCGTACACCCTCTTCGGCGGCCCCGGCTACTGACGCCCCGGGATCAGAAGCCGGTCACCGGGTAGTGGTCCGACAGGTTGGTGTACGTGTACGTCGTGCCCCAGCTGGAGACCGACCACGGCGCGGACGACTCCAGGACCACGTGGTTCGTCCAGTTCGCCGGGCGGGCGTTGCCGGCCCGGTACAGGACGTAGTCGAGGTCCTCGCGCGGGTCGTCCGGGTAGCGGTCCGCCGCGATCGAGTTCAGCTCGGTGTCGAAGGAGTACGGGTGCCCGGTGCGGGCGTCCGCCCCGGCGAGGCCCGCGTCGGCGAGCATCGTCGCGTACTCGGGCGTGCGGGAGTCCACGTTCATGTCGCCCGCGACGATCACCTGCTCGCCCGCCGGGATGTTCTTCGCGTCGAGGAAGGCGTCCATCGCCTTGAACTGGCGGCTGCGCATCTGCGCCGCCTCGCCCGCCGAACAGCCCGGGTCGGTGGACTGGGCGTGGGTGCCCACGACGTGCACGCGGCTGCCGTTCACGTCGAGGACCGAGTAGACGAAGCCCTTGTTCGAGTACCAGTCGGCGCCGCACGCGTCCTTGTAGACGTACTGCTCCTTGCGGACGATCGGCCACTTGCTGAGGATCGTCACCCCGCCGTCCTCGGGCGTGGTCGCCGAGTAGGCGCCGCTCGTGGCGTCCCAGCCGGTCTTCGAGCGGCCCATGACGGGCGTCTGGTGCGGGTAGGCCGCCGCGGCGTTCGCCTTGAGGGCGTCGGAGGAGGAGTTGTCGAAGGCCTCCTGGATCACCACGACGTCCTGGCCCTGGAAGAACGGGGCGGCGGGGATCGCCCGGGCCCGGTGGTCCTGTCCCCAGTTCGGGTACAGCGTCTTGCTGAAGAGGAAGGCGTTGTACGTGAGCACCTTCAGGCGGGGCGCCGCGGCGGCCTCGGGGGCGGCGGAGGCGGCGGGCGCGGTCGCCGCCAGGGTGGCGGCCGCGAGCGCGAGGGACACGGCGACACCGGGGATGCGGCGGAACGTGCTGAGGGACACGGGAACTCCCGTCGAGTGGTGGGGGGTTGTGCTCGGCGCGGCACATACAACCAGCCGTAGTTACCTTCCGGTAGCCTCCAGGTGCCGGGAATCTTGCCCGCGTCGTACGAGCGCGCCAACGATCACGGGGGTGTACGATCCGCCGGTTTCCGGACCAGGTAGGATGCGCGCCATGACGACCCTCGCCTCCAACGCCAAGATCTTCGACATGGACCTCGGCCCGCTCAACCCGGTCTGGGCCGAGCTCATCCTCGGCTTCGCCGTGTTCTTCGTGACCTTCTTCTTCCTGGCGAAGGTGATCCTCCCGAAGATCAAGCGCACGATCGAGGAGCGCGAGGACGCCATCGACGGCGGCACCGAGCGCGCCGACGACCTGCGCTCCGAGGCCGCGGACATCCGCGCCCAGTACGAGGCCGAGCTGGCCGAGGCCCGCCACGAGGCCGCCCGTATCCGCTCCAAGGCCGTCGAGGAGGGCTCCGCCGCCATCGCGGCCGCCCGCGCCGAGGGCCAGGCCGAGCGCGACACGATCCTCGCCGCCGGCACCGCGAAGATCGCCGCCGAGCGCGAGGCCGCCGAGCGCGAGCTCAACGCCGACGTCGACGCCTGGGCCCACGCCCTCGCCGGCCGCATCGTCGGCGAGCCGGTCGGCGCCGACCGCGCCTGACCGCACAGCACACCACCACGCCGGGGCCGTTCCCGGGGCCGACAAGCCCCCGGGACCGGCCCCGCCGTCGTCCGTACGCCCCGAAGGCGCACCCTGGAGGGGCGGCCACCGAGGCGAGAGGCAGGGGACCCCGCATGACCACCGACGACGAGGCGACGACCATCCCGGCGACGTCCACCGCGACCGGCTCCGCCGCGACCCCGGCCGCGCCGCCCGCCCGCGCGACCGGCCGGAAGGACCCCGACCCCGCCCCGCCGCCCGTCGGCGGCGTGCTCTGGTCCGTCGCCGGGGACGTCCGCGCGCTGCTCATGCTGCCCGCCGCGCTCACCATGCAGGTCGCGCACCCGGCGATCGGGGCGGGCGTCGACGAGCACTCCGTCTTCCGGACCGACCCCTGGGGGCGGGGCGAGCGCTCGCTGCGCTCCGTGCAGCTCTGGGTGTACGGGGGAGAGGCCGCCGCCGCCGAGGGGCGGCGGCTGCGCGCCCTGCACCGGGACATCCAGGGCACCGACGCCCACGGGCGCCGCTACCACGCCCTCACGCCCGCCTACTACGCCTGGGTGCACGCCACCGGCTACCCCGTCTACCGGCACGGCCTCGCCCTGCTCCACCGCCCGCTCACCGAGGCCCAGGACCGCCGGCTCTACGCCGAGTGGCTCCAGGTCGGCCGGATCCTCGGCATCCACGACCGGGACATGCCGCAGACCGTCGAGGAGTTCTGGCCCTACTACCGCACGGTCCTCGCCGAGGAGCTGGAGGCCACCGCCGTGGTCCGCGAGCTCATCGACCCGGACGCCCCCGTCCCCGCCCCCGACCGGGGCCCGCTCCTCCTGCGGCTCGTCCTGCGCCCCCTCTGGCCGGTGCTCCGCCGCCCCTTCCAGCGCATCCGCGCCTTCCTCACCATCGGCCTGATGCCGCCGGACGCCCGCGCGGCGATCGGCCTGGAGTGGACGCCGGAGCAGGAGCGGAGGCTGCGCCGGATCGCCGGGATCGTCCGCGTGGTCGTCCCCGCGCTGCCCGAGCGGCTGCGCTACCTGCCGCTCGCCCGGCGCGCCAGGGAGGCCGCCCGCCGCGCCCCGCGCTGACCGGACGGCCTCCCGTACGGATCCGGTCCGATCCGGAAGAGACGGCCTAGCGGTGCTCGTGCACCCCGTTCGTCGCCGCGATCTTCTTCCACGACTTCGGCTGGACCGGCGCCGGAGCCGGCGCCGTCCGGGCCACGGAGGCCGGAGCGGCGGCGGCCGACGGGCCGGCCGCCGGCTTGGCCGGCTCGTACAGCCAGGTCTCGAAGAGCTCCGCCAGCGGCTTGCCGGAGACCTCCTCGGCGTACCGGACGAAGTCCGCCACCCGCGCGTCACCGTGCGCGAACCGCTGCGGCCACCCCTTCAGGATCGCGAAGAAGTCCTCGTCGCCGATCTCGTTCCGCAGCGCCTGGAGCGCCAGCGCGCCCCGGTCGTACACGGCGACGTGGAACTGGTTCTCCGGCCCCGGGTCGCCCGGCTTCACCGTCCAGAACGGGTCCTCGGCGGTCCGCAGGGCGTACACGTAGTCCGCCAGCTCCTGGGCGGTGCCCTCGCCCTCCTTCTCCGACCACAGCCACTGGGCGTAGCGGGCGAAGCCCTCGTTGATCCAGATGTCCTTCCAGTCGCGCACCGAGACGCTGTCGCCGTACCACTGGTGGGCCAGCTCGTGGACGACCACGGAGACGTTCGAGCCGTTGGCGAACTGGCGCGGGCTGTAGAACGGCCGGGTCTGCGTCTCCAGGGCGTAGCCGCTGGTGACGTTGGGGACATAGCCGCCGAGCGCGTTGAACGGGTACGGGCCGAAGGCCTCCTCCAGCCACTCCGCGACCTCGGCGGTCCGCTCGATCGAGGCCCGGGCCGCGCCCGCGTGGTCGCCGAGGTCCTTGCTGTAGGCGTTGAGGACCGGCAGTCCGTTCGCGGTCGTGTCCGTCGTGATGTCGAACTTCCCGACCGCGAGCGTGGCCAGATACGGCGCCTGCGGCTTGTTGGAGCGCCAGTTGAAGCGGGTCCAGCCGAGCCGCGAGGACTGCGACTGGAGCACGCCGTTGCTGATCGCCTGGGTGCCGTCCGGCACCGAGACGGACACGTCGAAGGTGGCCTTGTCGCGCGGGTGGTCGTTGGACGGGAACCACCAGGCGGCCGAGTCCGGCTCCTGCGCGGCGACCCCGCCGTCCGGGGTGCGGTGCCAGGCCGACCAGCCGCCGACCTTGAACTCGGACGGCTTGCCCGCGTACCGGACCACCACCGTGACCTGCCGGTTCTTCGCCAGCGGCACGGCCGGAACGATCTCCAGCTCGTGCTCCCCGGTGGCCTTGAACGAGGCGCGCCGGCCGTCGACCCGCACCTCGCTCGCCTTCAGGCCCAGGTCGAGGTTGAACCGGGAGAGGTTCTGCGTGGTCGTCGCCAGGATCGTCGCCGTCCCCTCCAGGAGGTCGGTCGCCGGCTGGTACTTCAGGCGCAGGTCGTAGTGGGAGACGTCGTAGCCGCCGTTGCCTGCGGTGGGGTAGTAGGAGTCGCCGATGCCCGGCGCGCCCGGGACGTAGTCGGCCGCCGAAGCCGGGATCGCCAGCAGCAGCGCGGCCGCGAGGGCGCTCGGAAGGATGATTCTGCGGTGCACGGAGGGCTCCCCAAGTCGAGGGTGACGTAAGACGCGTGGGTGGCGTCTGTCCTTGATCCGGACTTGTTCGGACTCTATGAAGCACGCGACGGAGGGTCACGTAAAGGGCGCCTTCCGTCACACGATCGCCATTCGGCCGACATGAAGCACCGGTTCACCCGTTTCCCGCACGCGGTCTTCCGCACCCCGGGCGGGGCGAGTACGGTCCCGCCATGCCGATGCCCGCGCCCGTGCCGAAGCGTCCGCGTGCCGCCCGCCGCGCCCTGGCCCTCGCCGCCGGGGCGGCCCTCCTCGGGCTGCCCCTCGTCGCCGTCCCGGCGAAGGCGGCGGTCCCCGAGGCGCCGCCCGCCCCGCCCCGGACCGGCTTCGAGGCGAGCGGCGGGGCCCGCTGGACGACGGACGCGGAGGAGCGGGACTTCCTCGCCGCCGTCGACCGGCGCAGCGCGCGGCTCGCGGTCACCACCATCGGCACCACCGAGCAGGGCCGGCCGCTGCGGCTCGCCGCCCTCGGCCCGGCGCGCGGCGCGACCACGGTGCTGCTCGTCTGCAGCCAGCACGGCGACGAGCCGGCCGGGCGCGAGGCCTGCCTCACCACCGTCCGGGACCTCGCCCTCGCCCGCGACCCCGGGACGCTGCGGCTGCTCGCCCGCACCACCGTCCTCGTGGTGCCCAACGCCAATCCCGACGGCCGCGAGGCCGACACCCGGGGCAACGCCGCCGGCATCGACGTCAACCGCGACCACCTCGCCCTGCGCACCGCCGAGGCCCGCGCCCTCGCCGCCGTGATCCGCGACCGCGAACCCGACCTCGTCCACGACCTCCACGAGTACGGCGCCACCCACGGCTACTACGACAAGGACCTCCTCGCCCTCTGGCCGCGCAGCCTCGACACCGACGCCCGCGTCCACGCCGAGTCCCGGGTCCTCTCGGAGGAGTACGTCCGCCCCGGCGCCGCCCGAGCGGGCCGCACCCACGGCGTGTACGGCATCTGGACCGACCCCTTCACCGGCCGCCCGGTCAAACAGGTCGCGGGCGACGGCCAGGAGCGCATCCTGCGCAACACGGCCGGGATCAAGCACATGGCCGCCCTCCTCGCCGAGACGCGCGAGGACCCGCTCGGCGAGGCCGAGGAGCGCGACCCGGCCCTCTCCCAGCGGCGCAGGGTCGCCACCCACCTCACCGCCCTGAAGGACGTCTTCGCGTACGTCTCCGAGCGCCGCGCCCCGCTCACCGCGGCCACCTCCGCCGCCCGGCTCACGGGGCTCGCCGACGAAGGCCCCGTCTACCTCGGCGGCGCCGACAACGACCCGCCCGAGCCCGCCGAGATCATCGCCGACCCGCCGTGCGGCTACCGCCTCGACGCCGCCCAGTACGCCGAGGCCGGCGACGAACTCGCCCTGCACGGCGTGGCGTCGAGCCGGACGCCGGACGGCGGCGCGTACGTCCCGCTGCGCCAGTCGCAGCGGCTCCTGGTCCCGCTGCTCCTCGACGGGCGCGCCTCCTACCACCTCGTCAGTGGGCGTCCTGTGGAGGAGTGTTGACGTTTCCGTGGGCAAGGTGGGGCTTGTCCGATCGGTCCCGTTGGGGCAGGTAAAGTTACCGGCCGGTACTGACCATGCCTCAAACGGGCCGTCACGGCCCCGACTTGGAGAAACACATGTCCCACGCGACGCGTGCGCGCCGCACCCTGCCCGCCCTGTTCGCCACGATGCTGCTGGCCGGGGGCCTGCTGCTCGGACAGACCGCCGCCGCCCCGTCGGCCGAGGCCGCCTCCGGCCGCACCTGCAACCCCGCCCAGCTGTACAACCAGGCCCGCGCCGAGCGCGACCGGGCCGCCCAGCTCAAGCGCCTCAAGGCCTACGAGGAGTCCCGCCGCGCCTACGCCCGCGCCGACGCCCTGCAGCGCCGCGCCAAGCAGTGCGAGCGCGCCGACGAGGTCGTCGCCCCGCCGTTCGGGAGGTGACCCGCGCGGGACGCGCTGCGCGTCCCGCCGGCCCGCCGAAGGCCCCCGTCCCGCGCGGACGGGGGCCTTCGGCCGTACCCCTCACCCCGTCGCGAGCTCCGCCGCCCGCCGCGCGCAGCCCCACGCCACCGTGACCCCGGCGCCCCCGTGCCCGTAGTGGTGCACCAGCAGACCGCCGCCCGGCAGCCGCACCGCCTCGACGCGCACCCCGCCGGCCCGGGCCGGACGCAGCCCCACCCGGTGGCCGAGCACCCGGGCCCCGGCGATCTCCGGCCGGATCCGCGCACAGCGCGCCACGATCCCCGCCGCCGTCGCCGCGTCGGGCTCCCGCCCCTCCGCACCCTCCTCGGCCGTCCCGCCGAGGACGAGGCGTCCCGGCTGCGGGAAGAAGTACGTCGTCTCCGCCGCCCCCGCGTCCGCGGCCGTGAACCACTCCTCGACCCCCGGGTTCTCCACCAGCACCAACTGCCCCCGCACCGCCCGCAGCCCGGCGTCCGGCACCAGCTCCCGCGCGGCGAGCCCCGCGCAGTTCACCACCACCGGCGCCGCCGCGGCCGGCTCCTCCAGGCCCGCGGCCGCCCGCCGCTCGACGACCCCGCCCGCCGCCTCCAGGCGGCCCCGCAGCCACGCCAGGTGGACCGGCATGTCGATCAGCGGCAGCCGGGCCCCGAGCCCCGTCGCGTACGGCCCCGGGACCTCCCCGGGCGGCAGCTGCCGCAGCCCCGGGACCCGGGCCGCCCACGTCCCGAGACCGTCCAGGCGCGTGTCCGCGTGGACCCCCGGCACCCACCGCACCCCGGTCTCCTCCGGCGCCGCGGCCAGCTCCCGGTACACCTCGAGGGACTCCAGCGCCCAGCCCCCCGCCTCCTCCGCCGGCTCGATCCGGTACGGCCACCACAGGGCGCCCGCCACCGCCGACGTCGTCGCCTCCACCGGGTCCCGGGCCCAGACCCGCACCCGCGCTCCCCGCTCCGCCAGTGTCACCGCCGTCGTCAGCCCGACGACCCCGCCGCCCACCACGATCACGTCGCTGCCCATGCCCGGACCGTACCCGGGCGGCCCCCGCCGCCCACGTAGGATGCGTGGTCTGATGACTGCCACTCTCGTCGCCAAGGACCTCGCCGCCGGCCACGGCGAACGCACCCTCTTCGCCGGGCTCGACCTCGTCGTCGCCCCCGGCGACGTCATCGGCCTCGTCGGCGTCAACGGCGCCGGCAAGTCCAGCCTGCTGCGGCTGCTCGCCGGGCTCGACACCCCCGAGGAGGGCGAGGTCCGGCTCTCGCCGCCCACCGCCACCGTCGGCCACCTGCCGCAGGAGCCCGAGCGGCGCGCGGGCGAGACCGTGCGGGAGTTCCTGGCCCGCCGCACCGGCGTCGCCGCCGCCCAGGCCGCGATGGACGAGGCCACCCAGGGCCTCGTCGACGGCACGCCCGGCGCCGACGACGCGTACGCCACCACCCTGGAGCGCTGGCTCGACCTCGGCGGCGCCGACCTCGACGAGCGCGCCGAGGAGGTCGCCGCCTCCCTCGGCCTCACCATCGGCCTCGACCAGCCGATGACCGGCCTCTCCGGCGGCCAGGCCGCCCGCGCCGGCCTCGCCTCCCTCCTCCTCTCCCGCTACGACGTCTTCCTCCTCGACGAGCCCACCAACGACCTCGACCTCGACGGCCTGGAGCGCCTGGAGGCCTTCGTGAAGGGGCTGCGGGCCGGCACCGTCGTCGTCAGCCACGACCGCGAGTTCCTCACCCGCACCGTCACCAAGGTCCTCGAACTCGACCTCGCCCAGCAGCAGATCACCCTCTACGGCGGCGGCTACGACGCCTACCTGGAGGAGCGGGCCACCGCCCGCCGGCACGCCCGCGAGGAGTTCGAGGAGTACGCCGACAAGAAGTCCGCCCTGGAGAGCCGCGCGCTCATGCAGCGCAACTGGATGGACAAGGGCGTCCGCAACGCCCGCCGCAAGGCCACCGACAACGACAAGATCGGCCGCAAGCTCCGCGGCGAGTCCAGCGAGAAGCAGGCCGCCAAGGCCCGCCAGACCCAGCGCATGATCGAACGCCTGGACGTCGTCGAGGAGCCCCGCAAGGAGTGGGAGCTGCGGATGGAGATCGCCGCCGCCCCCCGCTCCGGCTCCGTCGTCGCCACCCTCCGCGACGGCGAGGTCCGCCGCGGCGACTTCACCTTCGGCCCCGCCACCCTGCAGATCGACTGGGCCGACCGCGTCGCCGTCACCGGGGCCAACGGCGCCGGAAAGTCCACCCTGCTCGCCGCCCTCCTCGGGCGCCTCCCGCTCGACTCCGGCCACGCCGTCCTCGGCTCCGGCGTCGTCGTCGGCGAGGTCGACCAGGCCCGCAGGCTCTTCCACGGCACCGAGACCCTCCTCGAAGCCTTCTGCGCCGCCGTCCCCGACACCGAACCGGCCGACGTCCGCACCCTGCTCGCCAAGTTCGGCCTCAAGGCCGACCACGTGCTGCGCCCCGCCACCACCCTCTCCCCGGGCGAACGGACCCGCGCCGCCCTCGCCCTCCTCCAGGGCAGGGGCGTCAACCTCCTCGTCCTCGACGAGCCCACGAACCACCTCGACCTGCCCGCCATCGAACAGCTGGAGTCCGCCCTCGACTCCTACGAGGGCACGCTGCTCCTGGTGACCCACGACCGCCGCATGCTCGACGCGATCCGGGTCGACCGCCGGATCGAGGTCGCCGACGGCAAGGTCACCGAACTCTGATGGGCGTCGCCTTCGGCTGGGGGCCCGTCGAGGCACGGGCCCTCGCCGCCGGAGCGGGCTGCCTGGTCGTCGTCGACGTGCTGTCGTTCACGACGGCCGTCGGCGTCGCGGTCGAGGCCGGCACGGCCGTGTACCCGTACCGCTGGCGGGACGCCACGGCCGCCGCCTACGCCCGCGAGAAGGACGCCGTCCTCGCCGTCGGCCGCGGCGAGGCCACCGGGGCTCACCCGTGGTCGCTCTCCCCGGCGGCGCTCCGCTCGGCCCCCGCCCCGGCCCGGCTGGTCCTGCCGTCCCCGAACGGCTCCACGATCGCCGCCGAGGCCGGGACGGCGACCGTCGTCGCCGCCTCGCTCCGCAACCGCACCGCCGTCGCCCACTGGCTCGCCGGCCACGGATACGGCTCCGGGGCACGCCCCCTCGCCGTGATCGCCGCCGGCGAACGGTGGCCGGACGGCTCGCTGCGCCCCGCCCTGGAGGACCTCCTCGGGGCCGGCGCGGTCCTCGACGCCCTGCGCACCCTCGCGCCGGGGCTCCCCCTGACCCCGGAGGCGACCGCGGCGGCCACGCTGTGGGCGGCGACGGACGACCCGGCCGCCGCCTTGCACGGCTGCGACTCGGGCCGTGAACTGTACGAGTACGGCTATCCGCGGGACGTGGAGGTGGCCGCCGAAGCCGACGCGTCGACGGCCGTCCCCGTCCTCGCGGACGGCGCATTTACGGAGGCACCATGACCGACGACAGCGTGACCCGGCTCCTCGCGATGCTGGACGACCTCGACGCGGACGTCGACGCCACGATCGACCTCGCCGACGAGATCGCGGCGGGCGGCGACCGGACCCTGCTGCCGCGCCTGGAGTCCGAACTGGACCGGGCCGTCGCCGAGCGCAACGGCTACGCCCGCGAACTCCTCGGCGGCGTCCTGGCCGCCCTCGGCGGCGCTGACACCCTCCCGACCCTGGTCCGGGCCTCGGCGGTGGACCTCGGCGACGACCAGGACGGCCTGGCCGCCGAGATCGTCGACCTCGTCCAGGCCGACCCGAAGACCGCCGAGCGCGTCCTCCGCCCCCTGACGGACGACGACGACCTCACCGTCTCGAACCGAGCCGACTGGGCGCTGCGCTTCCTGCCGTAGCCGCCGGGCCCGCGGCCACGCCCGCGAGCCGACCCGCGACAGCCGCCGAGCCGGACGCCCCGGAGGGAGTCCGGCCCGGCGGCATGCCCGACGGCGGCCCGGCGAGCGGGTGCCACCTGGTCCGCGGTGCGGGCCGCCGTCCGGTCCGCCTTGTGGGCAGCCGTGCGGGCCGCGGCATGGTCCGCCGTGTGGTTCGCCGTCCGGTGCGCCGTACCGGCCGCCGTGTGGTTCGCCGTCCGGGCGGCCGCCTCGGGCAGCCGTGGGGGCCGCCGCCTCGGGCCGCCGCGCGGGTCGCCGCCCGGTCCGCCCTGCAGGCCGCCGCCCCGGTCCGTACGCGCGCCGCCCCCGGTCCCGCCGTTCGGGCGGGGCCGGGGGCGGCGGCGTGGGGTGTCAGCGGCGCTTGCCGCCGCCCTCGCCGAAGAGCCCCGCCTTCCGGAGGGCGTCCGCCATCGCGCTGTTCGCCGGCGCGGCGGCCTGGCCGCGGCCCTGGCCCTGGTTCTGGCCCCTGCCCTGGGCGCGTCCCTGGCCCTGGCCCTGGCCCTGGCCGCGCCCCTGGCCCTGCCGCTGCTGGGGCGGGCGGCCGCCGCGCTCCCGCCCGGGTGCGGAGTCCTGGGCCGCCGCCTCGTCCTCCAGCCGCAGCGTCAGCGAGATCCGCTTGCGCGGGATGTCGACGTCGAGGACCTTCACCTTCACCACGTCGCCCGGCTTCACCACGTCCCGCGGGTCCTTGACGAAGGTCTTCGACATGGCCGACACGTGCACCAGACCGTCCTGGTGGACACCGACGTCCACGAACGCCCCGAACGCGGCCACGTTCGTGACCACGCCCTCCAGGACCATCCCCGCGACCAGGTCGCCGATCTTCTCGACGCCCTCCTTGAAGGTGGCCGTCTTGAAGGCGGGTCGCGGGTCGCGCCCCGGCTTCTCCAGCTCGCGCAGGATGTCGGTGACCGTCGGCAGACCGAAGGAGTCGTCGACGAAGTCGGCCGGCCGCAGCGACCGCAGCGTCCCCGTGTCGCCGATCAGCGCCGCGACCTCGCCGCCGGTGGTCTTGGCCATCCGCCGCACCACCGGGTACGCCTCCGGGTGCACCGCCGAGGCGTCCAGCGGGTCGTCGCCGCCCCGGATGCGCAGGAAGCCCGCGCACTGCTCGTACGCCTTCGGGCCGAGCCTGGACACGTCCTTCAGCGCCTTGCGGGAGCGGAAGGGGCCGTGGGCGTCGCGGTGCGCGACGATGTTCTCGGCGAGGCCGGAGCTGATCCCGGAGACCCGCGAAAGCAGCGGCGCCGACGCGGTGTTGACGTCGACGCCGACGCCGTTCACACAGTCCTCGACGACCGCGTCGAGCGAGCGGGAGAGCTTCGTCTCGGCGAGGTCGTGCTGGTACTGGCCGACGCCGATCGACTTCGGGTCGATCTTCACCAGCTCGGCCAGCGGGTCCTGGAGCCGCCGGGCGATGGACACCGCGCCGCGCAACGACACGTCCAGGCCCGGGAGTTCCTGCGAGGCGAAGGCGGAGGCCGAGTACACCGAGGCGCCGGCCTCCGAGACCATCACCTTCGTCAGGTTCAACTCCGGGTGCTTGGCGAGCAGTTCGGTGGCGAGCTTGTCGGTCTCGCGGGAGGCCGTGCCGTTGCCGATGGCGACCAGCTCGACCGCGTGCTCCTTCGCGAGCCGCGCCAGCTTCGCCAGCGACTCGTCCCACTTGTTGGCCGGGACGTGCGGATAGACGGTGTCGGTGGCGACGACCTTGCCGGTCGCGTCGACCACCGCCACCTTCACGCCGGTACGGAAACCGGGGTCGAGGCCCAGCGTCGCCCGGGTGCCGGCCGGCGCCGCGAGCAGCAGGTCCCGGAGGTTCGCCGCGAAGACCCGGACCGCCTCGTCCTCGGCGGCCGTCCGCAGCCGCACCCGCAGATCGATTCCGAGGTGCGTGAGGATCCGGGTGCGCCAGGCCCAGCGGACCGTGTCCTGGAGCCACTTGTCGCCGGGACGCCCCCGGTCGGCGATGCCGAAGCGGCTCGCCACCATCGGCTCGTACGACGACGGCCCGTCGGTGGCCTCCTCCGGTTCCAGCTCCAGGCTGAGGACGTCCTCCTTCTCGCCGCGCAGCATGGCGAGCACCCGGTGCGAGGGGAGCGCGGTGAACGGCTCGGCGAAGTCGAAGTAGTCGGCGAACTTCGCGCCGTCCTGCTCCTTGCCCTCGCGGACCTTGGCCGCGAGCCGCCCCCGGCCCCACATCCGCTCCCGCAGCTCGCCGATGAGGTCGGCGTCCTCGGAGAACTTCTCGGTGAGGATCGCCCGCGCGCCCTCCAGGGCCGCGGCCGCGTCCGCCACGCCCTTGTCCGCGTCGACGAAGGCCGCCGCCGCGGCGGCCGGCTCCACCGACGGGTCGGAGAGCAGCCCCTCCGCCAGCGGCGCGAGCCCGGCCTCGCGGGCGATCTGCGCCTTGGTGCGCCGCTTCGGCTTGAACGGCAGGTAGATGTCCTCCAGGCGCGCCTTGGTGTCGGCGGCCAGGATCCGGGCCTCCAGCTCCTCCGTCAGCTTGCCCTGCTCCCGTACCGAGTCGAGGACGGCGGTGCGCCGGTCCTCCAGCTCGCGCAGGTACCGCAGCCGCTCCTCCAGGGTGCGCAGCTGCGCGTCGTCGAGCATCTCGGTCGCTTCCTTGCGGTAGCGCGCGATGAACGGCACGGTGGAGCCGCCGTCGAGCAGCTCGACCGCCGCCCTGACCTGTCGCTCGCGTACGCCGAGCTCCTCGGCGATCCTTGCTTCGATGGACGTCGTCACCGTGTCCCGACCCGTCTGCTCGTACCACTGGCTTGCCCGTGCATTCTGCCGCGTCCGTCACCCGGACGCGGCAACCGGCCCGGTTCCGCGCGCGCCGCGCGGCGTCCCCGGGTTCAGTCCTTGCCGACGAGATCGGCGGGGAAGGCGCCCGCGCCCGCGGCGGCGGCCAGGAAACCGCGGCCCAGCTCGGTGAGGCGCTCCACGCCGGCCGCGCCGAGGTGCTCGTACGGGGCGGCGTCCAGGCGGTCCGTCGTCTCCTCCAGCTCCTCCCGCAGCCGCTTGCCGGACTCCGTCAGCTCGCCGTCCGCGTCGAGGTACCCGCGCTCGCGCAGCCGCTCCCGGGCGGTCTCCCAGTCGGAGCGGTTCCAGCCCCGGCTGCCGAGGACCCAGCGCGGTGTCATGCCCTTGCCGGTGGCGGTGTGGGAGACCAGCGCCTCGACCGGGTCGAGGCCCGCGGTGAGCAGGGCCGTCAGGTGCCCGTCGCCGCGGTGCTCGCGCAGCAGGGTCGCGGCGTGCCAGTAGGCGAGGTGCGGCGCCGCGGGGACCGGCAGGTCGGCGTTGGCGGAGTACAGCGGCCGGGCGTGCCGGGTACAGGCCTCGGCGGCCCGCAGGGCGAGCACGGCGGCCTCGGCCATCTCGGGGGAGGCGACGGCCTCCTCGCCGAGCAGCCGGCGCAGGGTGGCGTCGACGGCCCGCAGCCGGGCGTCGAGGACGGCGGCGGGGGCGGCGGTCTCCCAGACGGCGGGCAGGTGCCGGTCGAGGAGCTCCCAGCGGTAGTTGTAGAAGGTCGCGGCGACCGTGCCGGCGCCGACGGCGCCGAGCGGGGCGCTGCGGGCGGCGAGCCGCATGGCGGCGGGGTCGGCGAGGCCGAGGGCCCCGAACTCCCGGTCCAGGTCGGGGGAGAAGTACAGCGTCGAGTGGAACGGGTTCAGGGCGTTGTGGCAGCGGCGCCCGGCCCGCGGCGGCAGAGAGGTCGTCATGGCACCAGAACCTAACCGACTGCTTGGTACGGAGGGAACGGGTCCCCGGTCCACGGCCCGCCCGGATGGCAGGAAAGGTGGGGTGGCCGTCCTTGCGGCCGTCCCGGCCGGTCCGAAGGATGGAGGCATGACCCAGCGTCCCGTCCTCGTCGTCCTCTTCGACGGCGTGCAGAGCCTCGACGTCACCGGTCCCGTCGAGGTGTTCCACGGTGCCCAGTGGGCCTCGGGCGCCGCGCGGGACCCCTACCCGATCCGTACCGCCTCCCCGGGCGGCGGACCGGTCCGCACCTCCAGCGGCCTGCGCATCCTGCCCGACACCTCCCTGGAGGAGGCCGTCGCCGACGGGCCGCCGCACACCCTGATCGTGCCCGGCGGCGAGGGCACCCGGGGCGTCGACCCGGCCCTCGTCGACTGGCTGCGCGCCCACGGGCCGCGCGTCGAGCGGCTGGTCTCGGTCTGCACCGGGGCGCTGCGGCTGGCCGAGGCGGGGCTCCTCGACGGGCACCGGGCCACCACCCACTGGATCGCCTGCGAGCACCTCGCCCGCCGCCATCCCGAGGTCGAGGTCGACCCCGACCCGATCTTCGTCAGGGACGGCCGGATCGCGACCTCCGCCGGGGTCACCGCCGGCATCGACCTGGCGCTCGCGCTGGTGGAGGAGGACCTGGGCCGGGAGGCGGCCCTCGCCATCGCCAGGATGCTGGTGGTCTTCCTCCGCCGCCCCGGCAACCAGGCGCAGTTCAGCGCCCAGCTCGCCGCCCAGACCGCGCGCCGCGAACCGCTGCGCGACGTCCAGGCGTGGATCGCCGAGCACCCGGACGGGGACCTGTCGGTGGAGCGGCTCGCCGCCCGCGCCCGGCTCTCGCCCCGCCACTTCGCCCGCGCCTTCCACGCCGAGACCGGCGTCACCCCGGGCCGTTACGTCGACCGGATCCGCCTCGAACACGCCCGCAGGCTCCTGGAGGAGACCACGCGCGGCGTCGAGGAGGTGTCCCGGGCCGCCGGCTACGGCACCCCGGAGGCGATGCGCCGCGCCTTCGTGAAGGCGCTGGACACCGCCCCCGCCGACTACCGCCGCCGCTTCCACGCACCCGTCACCGGACCCGTCACCGCACCCGTCAGCTGAGAGGGATCACACCCATGCAGATCGCCGTCCTGCTCTTCGAGGGCTTCACCACGCTCGACGCCGTCGGCCCGTACGAGATCCTGTCCCGCCTCCCCGGCGCGCAGACCGTCCTCGTCGCCAAGCAGCCCGGTCCCGTCCGCAACGACCAGGGCAGCCTCGCGCTCGTCGCCGACAAGGCCCTCGCCGACGTCCCGCACCCGGACATCGTCCTGGTCCCGGGCGGACCGGAGACCCGCACCGCCATGAACGACCCGGAGATCCAGGAGTGGCTGCGCACCGCCGACGCCACCAGCACCTGGACCACCTCGGTCTGCACCGGCTCGCTGATCCTCGGCGGCGCCGGGCTGCTCGACGGCCGCCGCGCGACCACGCACTGGCTGGCCTACGAGGAGCTGCGCGCGCTCGGCGCCGAACCCACCGGCGAGCGGGTCGTCTTCGACGGCAAGTACGTGACGGCCGCCGGCGTCTCCTCCGGCATCGACATGGGGCTGCACCTGCTCGGCCGGATCGCCGGCGACGAGGCCGCGATGACCGTCCAGCTGCTCACCGAGTACGACCCCCAGCCGCCGTACGACGCGGGCTCGCCGCTGAAGGCCCCCGCCCACCTGGTGGCGCAGTGGCGCGACACCCGGACCGAGGACCTGCCCCAGGGCTGAGCCTCAGAGGCCGTACGTGAAGCGGGGCGCCCGGCGCTCCAGGAAGGCGGCGACACCCTCGGCGGTGTCGCCGCTGCCGTGCGCCTGCGCCGTCCAGTGGGCGTCCCGGTCGAGCCGGCCGTCGGCGAACTCCTTGGCCGCGGCCTGGGTGAGCAGCGAGCGGGAGGCGAGGATCCGGCAGAACTCCCCGACCCGCTTCGCCAGCTCGCCCGCCGGGTGCACCTCGTCCACGAAGCCGGTCCGCAGCGCCCGCTCGCTGTCGATGAGTTCGCCGGAGAAGAGCAGGTACTTGGCGGTGGCGGGGCCCACCAGGGCGGTGAGGCGCCGGGTGGACGACGAGGGGTAGACGATGCCGAGCTTCGCCGGGGTGATCCCGAAGCGGCTGCCCTCGGCGGCGAAGCGCAGGTCGCAGGCGCCGGCGAGCTGGCTGCCGCCGCCGACGCAGTAGCCGCGGACGGCGGCGAGGGTCGGCTTGGGGAAGGCGGCGAGCGCCTCCTCGGCGCGGACCGCGAGCGCCTGCTGCTCGTCGCCCGGCTCGCGCAGCGTCGTGATGTCGGCGCCGGCGCAGAAGGTGTCGCCCGCGCCGGTCAGCACCAGGACCCGGACCGCGGGGTCGGCGGCGAGGCGGTCGAGGACGGCGGGCAGCGACCGCCACATCCCCGCCGTCATGGCGTTCCGCTTGGCGGGGTTGCTGATGACGAGGGTCGCCACCCCGTCCGTGACGGTGTCGACGAGCTGCGGCCCCACGGGCTCCACGGTCTCCATGGGCCGGATGCTATCCACCGGTCCCGACCGTACGATCGGGAAGGGGTCGTCAGGCAGCCGCGAGGAGGCACGATGGCCAAGGAGAACCGGGACGAGGGCCTCGATCCCGTGCAGGAGATGGCCCGCGAGGGGAAGAAGCTCGGGCGGAGCTTCGGCTGGCTGGCCGCGCTCGGCGTGATCCTCGTGATCTGCGGCGTGGTCGGCCTGGTCTACACCGGGGTCGCCACCCTGACGTCCATGTGGCTCTTCGGCTGGCTGCTGCTCGTCGGCGGCCTGGTGGGCCTCCTCCAGGCGTACGGGTCCCGGGGCACCAGCTACTTCTGGCTGGCGGCGGTGGTCGCGGCGGTGAACCTCGCGGCCGGCTGCGTGGTGCTCCGTCACCCGGAGGGCACCGCCGAGGCGCTGACGATGTTCGCGGCCCTGCTCTTCCTCACCGGCGGGGTGTTCCGGCTGGTCGGCAGCGTCGTGACGCGCGGCCCGCAGTTCGGCTGGACGCTGCTCCAGGGCGCCTTCGGGGTGCTCCTGGGCGTGCTGGTGCTCTTCGACTGGCCGGACAGCAGCCGGTACGTCATCGGCTGCTTCTTCTCGCTGGCGCTGCTCTTCGACGGCCTGGGGCTGATCGCGATCGGTGTCGGCGGCCGGAGGATCGTCGGCATGGTCACCCCGAAGCCGGAACCGGCCGCTGCGGCGCCTCCGGTGACTCCCCCCGATATCGCACAGGATCAGTCGGGCAAGTGACGTCGGCGTGCGACATCGATCAGAAGGTGGCCGATAGGTGTCGACTTCTGGTCAGTAGGTCGGGATGCCCCTGCGGATTGCCAAGACTCCCATTGTGGCGAGAATCGAGCACGAGGGTGGGAACCGGACCATGGAGACCCGCGGAGGTGTCCCCGCCCGGCCACCGTCCTACGAAGGAGTCTGGCGCTTCACCGCTCCCGCGGTCGACGTCTCCGTCCCCCAGGCCCGGCACGCGGTACGCGACCTGCTGGCCCGCCAGGGAGTTCCGGTCCACGAGGACATCAGGCACGGGCTGTTGCTGATCGTTTCCGAGCTGGTCACCAACGCGGTGCGGCACGCGGCGCTGCTCTCCCCGGAGATAGCGGTCGAGGTGGCCATCGGGCCGGAGTGGGTCCGGGTGTCCGTCGAGGACAACCACCCCTACCGGCCCAAGGCCCTGGAGGCGGACTACGGCCAGACCGGCGGCCGGGGGCTGCTCCTGGTGAAGGAGATCGCCCTGGAGACGGGCGGCGCCTGCGACGTCGAGCACACCGCGGGCGGCGGCAAGATCATCTGGGCGGCGCTGCCCCTGGCCCCGATGGCACCGGGGCCGGGGACGGCGGAGGGCCGGGTCACCAGCCCCCGGCAGGACCCGTCAGCTCCCTGATCGCCGGACGCGCCGCGTCGAGCACCGTCATGAACCAGGCGGAGAACGGCGCGGCCGCGTGCCGCTCGGCCAGCTCGGCCGGGGTGACGAAGGCGTAGTCCTCGATCTCCTCCGGGTCCGGCCGCGGGGCGGCCTGCACCAGGCCGACGAAGAGGTGGTTGAACTCCTGCTCCACCAGGCCCGAGGCCGGGTCCGGGTGGTTGTAGCGGACGGTGCCGGCCTCGCCCATCAGGGTGGGGGAGACGCCGAGCTCCTCGAAGGTGCGCCGTGCGGCCGCCGCGAAGGGAGCCTCGCCCGGGTAGGGGTGCCCGCAGCAGGTGTTGGACCAGACGCCGGGGGAGTGGTACTTGCCGAGCGCCCGGCGCTGGAGCAGCAGCCGGCCCTCCTCGTCGAAGAGGAAGACCGAGAAGGCGCGGTGCAGCTGCCCGGGGGCCTGGTGGGCGGCGAGCTTCTCCGCCGTACCGATGGTGTTCCCGGCCTCGTCGACCAGTTCCAGCATGATCGGCTCCGGGGTGGCGGACGGCTCCCTGCCGTCCGACGCGAGCTGAGACGCAAGCCCCGGCGCGATCTCGGCCGTGGTGCCCTGTGTGGTCGGCATACCCATCCTTCGCTTCGGTCCTCGGCCCCTGGGGGCGCACCCAGTCTGCCGTACAAAAGCGGCTTGTCCGCACTTCGGCGGCCGGAGCCCGCCGCTCCCACCGCACCGGAGTACACCGGCGCGGGGGAGCGGCGGGCGTGACGGAGGACCGTCAGGGGCAGGTCAGACGCCGAAAGCCGCCGGATAGGCGATCGTGCCCGGCGGAACGGGCCCGGAACCGTCCAGGACCAGCGCCATCATCGCTTCGTCCGGAACGTCGAAACCTGGCTTGATTCCATACTCGGACGCCCGTGCGAAGCCGAACCGCGGGTAGTACTCCGGATGGCCCAGCACCAGCACCAGCCGCTCGCCCGCGAGGCGCGCCGCGTCGAGCACCGCCCGGGTGACGGCCTGCCCGGCACCGGTGCGCTGGTGCTCCGGCGCCACCGATACCGGCGCGAGCGCCGCCGCCGGCGCCCCGTCCACCCGGCAGCGGGTGATCAGCGCGTGCGCGGCGACCGAGCCGTCCGGGGCCTCGGCGACCACCGAGAGCCCCGGCAGCCAGGCGTCCGGGTCGGCGCGCAGGGCGTCGACGAGCTCGGCCTCGGCCGGCGACCCGAAGGCCGCCGCGGTCACCTCCCGCACGGCCGCGTGGTCGGACTCCCGCTCGGGGCGGGTGGGCCAGCGGGGGTCGGCCGGGCGGAGCACCAGGCCCGCGTAGCCGTAGTCGCCGCCGTGGTCGCGGCGGAGCGCGATCTCCGCCCGGGCGCCCGCCACCGCCTCGGCCATGCCGGGCACGGAGGTGTCGGCGGCGTCGGCGTGGGCGGCCAGCGGGACGTAGTACTCGTCCCAGTCGCCCTCGGGCTGGGTGAAGGCGCCGAGCACGTGGTACCCGGCCCCGACCGCGACGGCGGCGAGCTCGCCGACCGTACGGAGCGGATAGTGCGCGTCCCAGAAGGCGCGGGCCTCCGGGGCGGGCGCGCCGGTGGTCCACACGCACTCCGTGAGGACCAGCGTCCCGCCCGGCGCGAGCAGCCGGCGCCACTCGGCCAGCGCCCGGTCGAAGCCGAGCACGAAGACCGAGCTCTCGGCCCAGACCAGGTCGAAGGAGCCGTCGGGGAAGGGCAGCGCGCCCATGTCGCCGCGGACCGCGCGGACCGAGTCGGTGAGACCGCGGGCGGCGGCGGCCGCCCGCAGCTCGTCGAGGAACGGCTCGTGGGTGTCGACGGCGGTCACCTCGGCGCCCGCCTCGGCGGCCAGGAGCAGCGCGGAGCGGCCCGGGCCGCAGCCCAGGTCGAGCACGCGCGGACGCTCCGGCAGCCTCCCCGCGAGCGCGAGGAGACGACGGGTGGTGGCGTCGGAGCCCGGACCCTGCCGCGGAAGGCCGTGGTGCAGGGCGAAGAAGGCGTCGTGGGACGCGGAAGTGTTCTGGATGTCGTTGTCGGACAACGTGGAAACCCTTGGTGTGAAAGGGCTCCGGCCGACGACGTGACGGACCGGTGGAAGAACCGGGATCAGGTCAGCCGGAGACCCGGGAGCTGAAGCTGGACCGGGTGCGGCCGCGGACGGCGGCCTCCATCGCGACGGTCATCAACCTCAGCTCCTCTCACGCACGAGTTCGTACGACGAGCGTAACAGCCGGGCCCCCCGCCCTCACAGGCACAGCTTCGCCTCGTGCTGCGCGTGCCCGGCCGGCTCCAGCTGGAAGGTGCAGTGCTCCACGTCGAAGTGGTCGCCCAGGCAGCCCTGGAGGTCGTGCAGCATCTTCTCGTGGCCGACCGAGTCCAGCGCCCCCGCGTCCACGACCACGTGGGCGGAGAGGACCGGCATCCCGGAGGTGATCGTCCAGGCGTGCAGGTCGTGCACGTCCTCGACGCCCGGCAGCGCCAGGATGTGCGCCCGCACCTCCGCCATGTCCACGCCCTTGGGGGCCGCCTCCAGGAGCACGTCCAGGGTCTCGCGCAGCAGCTTGACCGTGCGCGGCACGATCATCAGGCCGATGACGAGGGAGGCGATCGGGTCGGCGTACTGCCAGCCGGTCGCCAGGATGATCGTCGCGGAGATGATCACGGTCACCGAGCCGAGCGCGTCGGCGAGGACCTCCAGATAGGCGCCCCGGACGTTCAGGCTCTCCTTCTGCCCGCGCATCAGCAGGGACAGCGAGACGACGTTGGCCACCAGGCCGACGACGGCGAAGGCGATGGCGAGCCCGCCCTTGGTCTCGGCCGGCTCCATGAACCGCTGGACCGCCTCGTACAGCACGTACCCGCCGACGCCGAGCAGCAGCAGGCAGTTGGCGAGCGCCGCCAGGATCTCCGCGCGGGCGAAGCCGAACGTGCGGTTCCCGGACGGCGGGCGGTTGGCGAAGTGGATCGCGAGCAGCGCCATCGCGAGCCCGATCGCGTCGGTCGCCATGTGCGCCGCGTCGGCGATCAGCGCGAGCGAGTCGGCGACGACGCCGCCGACGATCTCGACCACCATCACGGAGAGCGTGATCCCGAGCGCGATCCGCAACCGGCTGCGGTACGCGGCCCCCGCCGTACCCGTCGGCGGCGGGCCTCCGTGGCTGTGCCCGTGGCTGTGCCCGTGGTCGTGTCCAGCCCCCATGACATGGCCTCCCAAGTCCTGATCCGTCGGTGCCCCGATTCGCCAGTGAACTACGGGTGGGGGGTATGTGCAACACGGTACTGAACACCGTTGTCATTGCTCTGACCTGCGACGATGCCATCCGGTCCGGGATTCGTACGATCACCTGCCGGAATGCCGTCCGGGTGGTCCCCGGCACCGGTTTGGAGGGCGGGCCGCCGATCCCCGATGATGATCGCGCGGAGCGCGGCGCACCCCGGCGGCGGAGGGCGGACCGGGGGGCGTCCGGCGTGCGAAGCCTCGGTGAACTCACGCTCCGTCGATCCGATAGCCTCAGCCGACGTGCCGCCGCCCGGTGCCGGGGCGCACCGCCACGCCCGGGGCCGACAGGCCCCGTCGGCCCTCTGCCCGTTCCAAGGAGTGAGTTCGTCTGTCGACCGCCATCCTCACCGGCCCGCCGGCACCCGGATCCTCGCTCGACGGTGATCTGCGGTCGCTCGGCTTCCACGTCCGATGGGCCACCGGCGCCGAGGAGGCCCGTACCCTCCTGGCCGCCGTCCCCGCGGGCGAGCGCGTCGCCCTCGTCGACTCCCGCTTCGTCGGGCACCGCCACGCCCTGCGGCTCGCGCTGACCGACCCCCGCTTCCCGGCCGCCGCCGTGCCCGGGGCGCTCTCCGCGCAGCCCGAGGCCCGCCCGGCCCTGGTCCGCGCGCTGGCCGCCGCGCCCGCGCCGACCGCCCCGGCCGCCCCCGCGCCGGACCCCGACCTCACCGACACCGTCGCCGGCGCCCTCGACGCCGACGGCGTCGCCGTGCACCGGCCCGCGCTCGGCACCCTCGTCGCCGCCGTCCCCACCGACGCCGCGGCCCGCCACGAGGCCCGCGCCGCCGTGGACGCCGTCGACGACGAGGCCGTCCGCCTCCGCTCCGCCGTGAAGGCCCACGACGGCTTCTTCACCACCTTCTTCATCAGCCCCTACTCGCGGTACATCGCCCGCTGGTGCGCCCGCCGGGGGCTGACCCCCAACCAGGTCACCACCGCCTCGCTGCTCACCGCCCTGATCGCGGCCGGCTGCGCGGCCACCGGGGAGCGCGGCGGCTACATCGCCGCCGGCGTGCTGCTGCTCGTCTCCTTCGTCCTGGACTGCACCGACGGGCAGCTCGCCCGGTACGCGCTCAAGTACTCGACGATGGGCGCCTGGCTCGACGCCACCTTCGACCGGGCCAAGGAATACGCCTTCTACGCCGGTCTCGCCCTCGGCGCCGCACGCGACGGCGACGACGTGTGGACGCTCGCGCTCGCCGCCATGGTCCTCATGACCTGCCGGCACGTCGTCGACTTCTCGTTCAACGAGTCCAACGTCGCCGACTCGGCCGCCGCGGGCTCCACCGCCAGGACCAGCCTGGCCCTGTCCAGCAAGCTCGACGGCGTCGGCTGGACGGTCTGGGCCCGCCGCATGATCATCCTGCCGATCGGCGAGCGCTGGGCGATGATCGCCGTCCTCACCGCCGCCACCAGCCCCCGGATCGTCTTCTGGGCGCTGATCGCCGGCTGTGCCTTCGCCGCCTGCTACACCACGGCCGGCCGGCTGCTGCGCTCGGTCAAGCGCCGCGGGCCGCGCACCGACCGCGCCGCCCGGGCCCTCGCCGACCTCGCCGACTCCGGCCCGATCGCGCTCGCGGTCGCCCGGATCGTCCGCCGCCTGCCCGCGCCCGCCCCGGTCGCCGCGCTGCTCGGCGCCGCCCTGATGATCTCCGTCGCGGCCACCGCCCCGGTCGGGAGCTGGGCCACCGTCGGCGCCGCCGGCGGCTACGCGGTCCTCGCCGGGTTCGCCGTCGCCCGCCCCCTCAAGGGCGCCCTCGACTGGTTCGTCCCGCCGTTCTTCCGCGCCGCCGAGTACACCACCGTGCTGCTGCTCGCCGCCCGCTCGGACGTGCCGCAGGCCGTCCCCGCGGCGTTCGGCCTGGTCGCGGCGGTCGCCTACCATCACTACGACACGGTGTACCGCATCCGCGGCGGCACCGGCGCGCCGCCCGCCTGGCTGGTGCGCGTCACCGGCGGACACGAGGGGCGCACGCTCCTGGTGACCGTCCTCGCCGCCCTCCTGGTGGACCGCGGCGACGACTTCACCCTGGCGCTGACCGCCCTGGCGGGCGCGCTCGCCCTCGTGGTGCTCGTGGAGTCCATCCGCTTCTGGGTCTCCTCCGGAGCGCCCGCTGTTCATGACGAAGGAGAAACAGCATGATCGGCCTCGTTCTGGCAGCCGGTGCCGGACGGCGACTGCGCCCGTACACCGACACCCTCCCGAAGGCCCTCGTGCCCGTGGACGGCGACACGACCGTCCTCGACCTCACGCTGAAGAACTTCGCCGAGGTCGGCCTCACCGAGGCCGCGATCGTCGTCGGCTACCGCAAGGAGGCCGTGTACGCCCGCAAGGCGGAGCTGGAGGCGACGTACGGCCTCACCCTCACCCTGATCGACAACGACAAGGCCGAGGAGTGGAACAACGCCTACTCCCTGTGGTGCGCCCGTGAGGTCCTGAAGCGCGGCGTGATCCTCGCCAACGGCGACACCGTCCACCCGGTCTCCGTCGAGAAGACGCTGCTCGCCGCCCGCGGCGAGGGCAGGAGGATCATCCTCGCCCTCGACACGGTGAAGTCGCTCGCCGACGAGGAGATGAAGGTCGTCGCCGCCGAGGGCGCCGGCGTCCGGAAGATCACGAAGCTGATGGACCCGGCCGACGCGACCGGCGAGTACATCGGCGTCACCCTCATCGAGCCCGAGGCCGCCGAGGAGCTCGCCGACGCCCTGAAGGCCACCTTCGAGCGCGACCCCGACCTCTACTACGAGGACGGCTACCAGGAGCTCGTGAACCGCGGCTTCACCGTCGACGTGGAGCCCATCGGCGAGGTCTCCTGGGTCGAGATCGACAACCACGACGATCTCGCCAAGGGCCGGGAGATCGCGTGCCGGTACTGACCCGACTGATCCCGTCGCCGGTCGTCGTCGACATCCGCCGGGGCGCGCTGGAGGGACTCTCCGCGCTCATGGCGGACGAGAGGATCTCCAGCAGCGGCAAGATCGCCGTCGCCATCAGCGGCGGGTCGGGGCTCAGGCTGCGCGACCGGTTCGCCGCCGAGCTGCCCGGTGCCGACTGGTACACCGTCGCCGGCGGCACGATCGACGCGGCCGTCGAGCTGGCCGACGCCATGCGCGGCAAGCGGTACGACGCCGTGGTCGCGCTCGGCGGCGGCAAGATCATCGACGTGACGAAGTACGCGGCGGCCCGGGTCGGGCTGCCGCTGGTGGCCATCGCCACCAACCTCTCGCACGACGGCCTGTGCTCGCCGGTGTCCACCCTGGACAACGACAACGGCCGCGGCTCCTACGGGGTGCCCACCCCCATCGCGCTCGTCATCGACCTCGACGTGATCAGGGACGCCCCCGTCCGCTTCGTCCGCTCCGGCATCGGCGACGCGGTCTCCAACCTCTCCGCCCTCGCGGACTGGGAGCTCTCCCACCGCGAGACCGGCGAGAAGATCGACGGCCTGGCCGCCGCCATGGCCCGCAGCGCGGGCGAGGCGGTGCTCCGGCACCCGGGCGGAGTCGGCGACGACGACTTCCTCGTGACCCTCTCCGAGGGGCTGGTGATGTCCGGCATCGCCATGTCCATCAGCGGCGACACCCGGCCCTCCTCGGGCGCCTGCCACGAGATCAGCCACGCCTTCGACCTGCTGTACCCGGCCCGCGCGGCCAGCCACGGCGAGCAATGCGGCCTCGGCGCGGCCTTCGCGATGCACCTGCGCGGGGCCCGCGACGACTCCCTCGCGATCGTGGAGACCCTGCGCCGGCACGGCCTTCCGGTGCGGCCGGAGGAGATGGGCTTCACGGTCGACGAGTTCGTGCGGGCGGTCGACTTCGCCCCGCAGACCCGGCCGGGCCGCTTCACCATCCTGGAACACCTCGACCTCTCCACCGAACAGATCAGGGACGCGTACGCCGACTATGCCCAAGCCATCGGTAGCTGAACTCCGCCCCGTCGTCCACCCGCCGGGCGTCAAGGACCGGCGGAGCGGCGAGCACTGGGGCGGCCGCCTCTACATGCGGGAGATCTCCCTCCGGATCACCCGCCAGCTGGCGGACACCAAGGTCACGCCCAACCAGCTGACCTATCTGATGACGCTCTTCGGCGTGCTCGCCGCCCCGGCGCTGCTGCTGCCCGGGATCTGGGGCGCCGTCCTCGGCGTCGTCGCCGTGCAGATGTACCTGCTGCTCGACTGCGTCGACGGCGAGCTGGCCCGCTGGAAGAAGCAGTACTCGCTGGCCGGCGTCTACCTGGACCGGGTCGGTGCCTACCTGTGCGACGCCGCCGTCCTCGTCGGCTTCGGCCTGCGCGCCGCCGACCTGTGGGGCGAGGGCCGGATCGACTGGCTGTGGGCCTTCCTCGGCACCCTGGCCGCGCTCGGCGCCATCCTGATCAAGGCGGAGACCGACCTGGTCGGCGTCGCCCGCCACCAGAACGGCATGCCCCCGGTCAAGGAGGCCGCCTCGGAGCCCCGCTCCTCCGGCATGGCGCTGGCCCGCCGGGCCGCCGGCGCGCTCAAGTTCCACCGGCTGATCCTCGGCATCGAGGCCTCGCTCCTGATCCTGGTCCTCGCCATCGTCGACCAGGCGCGCGGCGACCTGTTCTTCTCCCGGCTCGGCGTCGCGGTCCTCGCGGGCATCGCGCTCCTCCAGACCGTGCTGCACCTCGTCTCGATCATGGTGTCCAGCCGCCTGAAGTGAGCGGGGGCCGGCCGGGACTCCCGCGTCACCGGCCGGCCACCGCAATGGCGTACGGTGTGGCAACCCCGATGACTCGCCGAGTCGCCACACCGGCCGTCCGACATCGTGGTAATCCGACGAGCCGCACATCTTGAACACGAAAGTTTCGACTGTGAGTGACATTCACCAGGGCGGGGCGGTCGCGATGAGCGCGCCCCCGTCCTCCGTCGACGAGGGCCTGGCGCCGGGCGACCTCGCCGCCAAGTACGGTCTGTCGGTCAGCGGCGCCCGACCCGGACTGTTCGAGTACATCCGTGAGCTGTGGAGCCGCCGCCACTTCATCCTGGCGTTCTCCTCGGCGAAGCTGACCGCCCAGTACAGCCAGGCCAAGCTCGGCCAGGTCTGGCAGGTGGCGACCCCGCTCCTCAACGCGTTCGTCTACTACCTGATCTTCGGGCTGATCCTGGACGCGGGCCGCGGCATGAGCAAGGAGGTCTACATCCCCTTCCTCGTGACCGGCATCTTCGTGTTCACGTTCACGCAGAACTCGGTCATGGCGGGCGTCCGCGCGATCTCGGGCAACCTCGGCCTCGTCCGCGCCCTGCACTTCCCGCGCGCCACGCTCCCGATCAGCTTCTCGCTCCAGCAGCTCCAGCAGCTGCTGTTCTCGATGGTCGTGCTCGCCGCCGTCGCGATCGCCTTCGGCAGCTACCCCTCGCTCAGCTGGCTGCTGCTGGTCCCGGCGCTCCTGCTGCAGTTCGTGTTCAACATCGGCCTCGCGATGATCATGGCCAGGATGGGCGCCAAGACCCCCGACCTCGCCCAGCTGATGCCCTTCGTCATGCGGACCTGGCTGTACGCCTCGGGCGTCATGTTCTCGATCCCCGTGATGCTCGCGGACAAGCCGGCCTGGATCGCGGACATCCTCATGTACAACCCGGCGGCGGTCTACATGGACCTGGTCCGCTTCGCGCTCATCGACGGCTACGCGGCCTCGAACCTGCCCGCCCACGTCTGGGCCACCGCCCTCGGCTGGGCGCTGCTCTTCGGCATCGGCGGCTTCGTCTACTTCTGGAAGGCTGAGGAGAGGTACGGCCGTGGCTGACACCCCCCAGAACCCCCTGGCGCCCACCGTCATCTGCGAGGACGTCCACATCGTCTACCGGGTCAACACCGGGGGCGGCGGCAAGGGCAGCGCCACCGCGGCCCTCAGCCGGATCGTCGGCAAGGGCAAGGCCGAGGTCACCCGCGGCGTCCGCAAGGTGCACGCCGTCCGCGGCGTCACCTTCACCGCCTACCGCGGCGAGGCCATCGGCCTCATCGGCACCAACGGCTCCGGCAAGTCCACCCTGCTGCGCGCCATCGCCGGCCTGCTCCCCACCGAGAGCGGCAAGGTCTACACCGACGGCCAGCCCTCGCTCCTCGGCGTCAACGCGGCCCTGATGAACGACCTCACCGGCGAGCGCAACGTCATCCTCGGCGGCCTCGCCATGGGCATGAGCCGCGAGGAGGTCCACACGCGGTATCAGGACATCGTCGACTTCTCCGGGATCAACGAGAAGGGCGACTTCATCAGCCTGCCGATGCGCACCTACTCCTCCGGCATGGGCGCCCGGCTCCGCTTCGCCATCGCGGCCGCCAAGAACCACGACGTGCTCCTCATCGACGAGGCGCTCGCCACCGGTGACCGCAAGTTCCAGATCCGGTCCGAGGCCCGCATCCGCGAGCTGCGCAAGGAGGCCGGCACGGTCTTCCTGGTCAGCCACAGCAACAAGTCGATCCGGGACACCTGCGACCGGGTGCTCTGGCTGGAGAAGGGCCAGCTCCTGATGGACGGCCCGACCGACGAGGTCCTCAAGGCGTACGAGCGCGAGACCGCCCGCTAGGCGACGCGAGCCCGGCACGATCCGGAAGAGACGGCCCAGGGGCCCGTCCCGGTTCCCCGCCGCACCCGCGCACAGCGCCCCCGCCCCACCGGCGGGGGCGCTTCCGGTTTTCGCCGGTCCCGCCCCCGCCTGGAATGTTCATACGGTCAACATCGGGCAGGATGAGCCCATGGCAGGGATCTCGGGCGGAAACAACTACCACCACGGCGACCTGCGCAACGCCCTGATCTGCGCGGCCGTCGACCTCGCCACCGAAGGCGGCCCCGAGAGGGTCGTCCTGCGCGAGGCGGCCCGCCGGGTCGGCGTCTCGCCCACCGCCGCCTACCGGCACTTCGACGGACGCGGCGAACTGCTCCGCACCGTCCGCGCCCACGCCAGGGCCCGGCTCGCCGAGGCCATGGAGCGGGCCGCCGCCCGTGAGCCCGGCGCCGACGAGCCCGCGCTCGCCGCCGAGCGCCGGCTCGCCGCCCTCTGCCGCGGCTACGTCGGCTTCGCCCTCGACCACCCCGGCCTCTACCGCGCCGCCTTCGGCACCGTCCGCCCCGCCGCCGGGGAGGCGCCGGCCTGCGCCCCCGCGCCCCCGGAGCCCGAGATCCGGGCCTTCACCCTCCTCCGGGAGACCCTGGAGACGCTCGACCGCAGCGGCGGGCGCCGCCCTTCCGCAGGCGCCGCCGCGTGGTCGGCCGTGCACGGCCTCTCGCTGCTCCTCCTGGAAGGCCCGCTCCGCCGGCTCCCCGCCCGGCGCCGCGACGACGTCGTCGAGACCACCCTCGCCATGGTCGTCTCCGGAGCCCGCGCCCGCTGACCTCCGGCGGCCCGTGTCATCGCCACAGGTCAGCCCGGCCGGCGCGGCCCCGCGCGGCGGCAGACCCCCCGAATGGCGACATCCCTCGTACAACGTAAGCTGTACCGGTCCGATCCACACCGCCCATGGCGCCCCCCGGGAGCGCCCGGCGGGCGCGTGCTCCGTGCGCGGCGGCGTGTCCGAAATAGGATGGATTGGATCGGCAGTGTAGAACGGGAGATATGACGGCCATGACGCAGAATCTCCAGCTTCACGTGGGTGTCGCCGTCCCCGCGCCGGGCGCCGCCCGGTGACGGCTCCCCGGCACGTGCGCGCCGAGGACCCCTCGCGCACCACACTCGGCAAGGCCGCGGACGAGAACTTCCCCGTGGCCCCCTTCTTCCTGCCCCGTGACTGGCGCGACGACCTCATGGCCGTCTACGGCTACGCCCGCCTCGTCGACGACATCGGCGACGGCGACGCCGCCCCCGGCGCGACCGGCCCCTTCGGCCTCGGATCCGACGCCGGCCCGCTCGCCCTCCTCGACGCCCTGGAGGAGGACCTCCACCGGGTGTTCGACGGGACCCCCCGCCACCCGCTGCTGCGCGCCCTCCAGCCCACGGTGCGGCGCCGCGGCCTCACCCCCGGCCCGTTCCTCGGCCTGATCCAGGCCAACCGCCAGGACCAGCTGGTCGGCCGGTACGAGACGTACGACGACCTCCTCGCGTACTGCGAGCTCTCGGCCAACCCCGTCGGCCGGCTCGTCCTCGGCATCACCGGCACCGAGACGCCCGAGCGGATCCGCCGTTCCGACGAGATCTGCACCGCACTCCAGATCGTCGAGCACCTCCAGGACGTCGCCGAGGACCTCGGCCGCGACCGGATCTACCTCCCCGCCGAGGACCTCAAGCGGTTCCACGTCACCGAGGAGGAGCTGGCCCGGCCCACCGCCGGATCCGCCGTGCGCTCCCTCGTCGCCTTCCAGGCCGAACGCGCCCGCGCCCTGCTGCACGCGGGCAGCCCGCTCGTCGGCAGCGTCCACGGCCGGCTGCGGCTGCTGCTCGCCGGCTTCACCGCCGGCGGACTCGCCGCGCTCGACGCCATCGCCGACGCCGGCTTCGACGTCCTCGCCGGACCGCCGAAGCCCACCAGGCCGAGCCTGGCGCGCCAGGTCGGAGCGGTCCTGCTCCGGGCCCGCTCCGAGGGGGGAACATGACCGTCGAGGACACGACCGTCCAGCCGTCCGCGCCGGTACAGGCCGCGTACAGCTACTGCGAGGCCGTCACCGGACAGCAGGCCCGCAACTTCGCCTACGGGATCCGTCTGCTGCCCGCCGACAAGCGGCAGGCCATGTCGGCCCTGTACGCCTTCTCCCGGCGGGTCGACGACATCGGCGACGGCACGCTGGCCCCCGAGGAGAAGCACGAGCGCCTGGAGGCCACCCGGGTGCTGCTCGACCGGGTCCGCAAGGGCGACGTCGCCGAGGACGACACCGACCCCGTCGCGGTCGCCCTCGCCGATTCGGCCCGCCGCTTCCCGATCCCCCTCGAAGGGCTCGACGAGCTGATCGACGGCGTCCTCATGGACGTCCGCGGCGCCACCTACCGCACCTGGGACGAGCTCAAGGTCTACTGCCGGTGCGTCGCCGGCGCCATCGGCCGGCTCTCCCTCGGCGTCTTCGGCGCCAAGGCCGGCGCCGAAGAGTCCGAGCGGGCCGCCGAGTACGCCGACACCCTCGGCCTCGCGCTCCAGCTCACCAACATCCTGCGCGACGTCCGCGAGGACGCCGCCAACGGCCGCACCTACCTGCCCGCCGAGGACCTCGCCCGCTTCGGCTGCGAGGACGGCTTCGGCGCCCGGACCCTGCCGGCCGGCGCCGACTTCGCCGGGCTCGTCCACTTCGAGGTCCGCCGCGCCCGCGCCCTCTTCGTCGAGGGCTACCGGCTGCTGCCGATGCTCGACCGGCGCAGCGGCGCCTGCGTCGCCGCCATGGCCGGCATCTACCGCCGGCTCCTCGACCGCATCGAGCGCGACCCCGACGCCGTGCTCCGCGGCCGGGTCTCGCTGCCCGGCCCCGAGAAGGCCTACGTCGCCGTCCGCGGCCTCTCCGGCCTCGACGCCCGCCACATCGCCCGCCGCACCGCGAGGAGGCCCGCCTGATGGCCCCCACCGGCACCCCCGGCCCCACCCCAGGGACACCCACCGCCGTCGTCGTCGGCGGGGGGATCGCCGGGGTCACCGCGGCGATCCGGCTCGCCGAGGCGGGGGTCGCGGTCACGCTGCTCGAAGGGCGGCCCCGGCTCGGGGGGCTCGCCTTCTCCTTCCGGCGGGGCGAGCTGACCGTCGACAACGGCCAGCACGTGTACCTGCGCTGCTGCACCGCCTACCGCTGGTTCCTCGACCGCGTCGACGGCGCCCGGCTCGCGCCCCTCCAGGACCGGCTCGACGTGCCCGTCCTCGACGTCGCGCACCCGCGCGGGCCCCGGCTCGGACGGATCCGGCGCGACCCGCTGCCGGTCCCCTTCCACCTGGCCCGCAGCCTCGCCACGTACCCCCACCTCTCGCTCGCCGAGCGGGCCTCCGTCGGCCGCGCCGCGCTCGCCCTCAAGAAGCTCGACCCCGCCGATCCGGCCCTCGACGGCATCGACTTCGCCACCTGGCTCGGCCGGCACGGCCAGTCGCCCCGCGCCATCGAGGCCCTCTGGGACCTCGTCGGCATCCCCACCCTCAACGCCCCCGCCCCCGACGCCTCCATGGGGCTCGCCGCCATGGTCTTCAAGACCGGGCTGCTCACCGACCCCGGCGCCGCCGACATCGGCTGGGCCCACGTGCCGCTCGGCCACCTCCACGACACCCTCGCCGGCAAGACCCTCGACGGACTCGGCGTCCGGACCCTGCTGCGCACCAAGGCCGAGCGGATCACCCGCGCCGACGACGGCCGCTGGGCCGTGGACGTGCCCGGCGAGCGCCTCGACGCCGACGCCGTCGTCCTCGCCGTGCCCCAGCCCGAGACCCACGGCCTGCTCCCCGAGGACGCCCTCGACGACGTCGACCGGCTCCTCGACATCGGCACCGCGCCCATCCTCGACCTGCACGTCGTCTACGACCGCAAGGTCCTGAAGCGGCCCTTCTTCACCGCCCTCGGCTCCCCGGTCCAGTGGGTCTTCGACCGCACCGAGGCCTCCGGACTCACCGGCCCCGGCCAGTACCTGGCCGTCTCGCAGTCCGCCGCCCACGACGAGATCGACACCCCCGTCGCCGCGCTCCGCGAGCGCTACCTCCCGGAGCTGGAGCGGCTGCTGCCGGCCGCCCGGGGCGCCGGGGTCCGCGACTTCTTCGTCACCCGCGAGCGGACCGCCACCTTCGCCCCCACACCCGGCGTCGGGCGCCTCCGCCCCGGCGCCCGCACCCGTGCGCCCGGCCTCTACCTGGCCGGCGCCTGGACCGCCACCGGCTGGCCCGCGACCATGGAGGGTGCCGTCCGAAGCGGCTTCAGCGCCGCCGGCGCCGCGCTCTCCGCCTTCGGCCGCCGCCACGACCATCCGCTGCAGGAGGCGGCATGAGTGTGATCACAGGAACCAGAGGAGAGACCGTGCCGACCGTGCCCCCGGGGACCCCGGCCGTCGACACCGCGGACGTCAGCGCCCTGCTGGAGAGGGGGCGGACCCTGTCCACCCCCGTCATGCGGGCGGCCGTCGGCCGTCTCGCATCGCCCATGGACACCGTCGCCGCCTACCACTTCGGCTGGATCGACGCCGAGGGCAACCCCACCGACGCCGACAGCGGCAAGGCCGTGCGCCCCGCGCTCGCCCTGCTCTCCGCCGAGGCCGCCGGCGCCGTGCCCGAGGTCGGTCTCCCCGGAGCCGTCGCCGTCGAGCTCGTCCACAACTTCTCGCTGCTGCACGACGACCTGATGGACGGCGACGAGCAGCGCCGCCACCGCGACACCGTGTGGAAGGTGTTCGGCCCGGCCCAGGCGATCCTCGTCGGCGACGCCCTCTCCGCCCTCGCCAACGAAGTCCTCCTGGAGCTCGGCACCGCCGAGGCCGGCCGCGCCACCCGCCGGCTGACCACCGCCAACCGCAAGCTCATCGACGGCCAGGCCCAGGACATCTCCTACGAGCACCGCGACCGGGTCAGCGTCGAGGAGTGCCTGGAGATGGAGGGCAACAAGACCGGCGCCCTCCTCGCCTGCGCCGTCTCCATCGGCGCCGTCCTCGGCGGCGCCGACGACCGCACCGCCGACAAGCTGGAGGAGTACGGCTACCACCTCGGCCTCGCCTTCCAGGCCGTCGACGACCTCCTCGGCATCTGGGGCGACCCGGACGCCACCGGCAAGCAGACCTGGAGCGACCTGCGGCAGCGGAAGAAGTCGCTGCCCGTCGTCGCCGCCCTCGCGGCCGGCGGAGAGGCGTCCGAGCGGCTCGGCCGGCTCCTCGCCCAGGACGCCGAGTCCCCTGATTTCGACTCCTTCACCGAGGAGGACTTCGCCTACCGCGCCGCCCTCATCGAGGAGGCCGGCGGCCGCGAGTGGACCGCCGGGGAGGCCCGCCGCCAGCACGCGATCGCGCTGCGCGCCCTCGACGAGGTGGACATGCCCGCCCGGGTGCGCGACCAGCTGATCGCCCTCGCCGACTTCGTCGTCGTACGGAAGAAATGACCACCCACAGCCAGATATGAGTGCGCAGTCGCCGGCCGGTGCCACCCGCACCGGCCGACGGCAGACCCGCAGGAGCAGAAGGAACCGACTGCCACGAAGGGGAAGCCATGACAGCGACGACCGACGGAAACGCCGGGGCTCTCGGCCCCCTCGCGCCCGCGGCCAGCACCACTTCACCGCACACCGCCGTCCCACCCGCGCGCCTCGACGAGGCCGCCGCCCGCGCCGTCCGCGCGGCCACCGACCACCTCCTCGCCCGCCAGGCCCCCGAGGGCTGGTGGAAGGGCGACCTGGAGACCAACGTCACCATGGACGCCGAGGACCTCCTGCTCCGCCGCTTCCTCGGCATCTCCGACCCCGACACCACCGCGGCCGCCGCCCGGCACATCCGGAGCCGGCAGTACGAGGACGGCACCTGGCCGACCTTCCACGGCGGGCCCGCCGACCTCTCCGCGACCGTCGAGGCGTACGTCGCCCTCCGGCTCGCCGGGGACCGGCCCGAGGCCCCGCACATGGCCCGCGCCGCCGCCTGGATCAGGGCCGAGGGCGGGATCGCCGCCGCCCGCGTCTTCACCCGGATCTGGCTCGCGCTCTTCGGCTGGTGGCGCTGGGAGGACCTGCCCGAGCTGCCGCCCGAGCTGATGTTCCTGCCGAAGTGGTTCCCGCTGAACATCTACGACTTCGGCTGCTGGGCCCGGCAGACCATCGTGCCGCTCACCGTCGTCTCGGCGAAGCGCCCGGTCCGCCCGGCGCCCTTCCCCCTCGACGAGCTGCACACCGACCCCGACCGGCCGGCGCCGAAGCGCCCGCTCGCCCCGCTCACCGGCTGGGACGGCCTCTTCCAGCGCCTCGACCAGGCGCTGCACGTCTACCACCGCTTCGCCCCGCGCGGACTGCGCCGGGCGGCCATGAACACCGCGGCCCGCTGGATCGTCGAACGCCAGGAGAACGACGGCTGCTGGGGCGGCATCCAGCCGCCCGCCGTCTACTCGGTGATCGCCCTCCACCTCCTCGGCTACGACCTGGAGCACCCGGTCATGCGGGCCGGCCTGGAGTCCCTGGACCGGTTCGCCGTCTGGCGCGAGGAGCCCGAGGGCCCGGTCCGCATGGTCGAGGCCTGCCAGTCCCCGGTCTGGGACACCTGCCTCGCCACCATCGCCCTCGCCGACGCCGGCCTGCCCGCCGACCACCCGGCGCTGGTGAAGGCCGCCGACTGGATGCTCGACGAGGAGATCACCAAGGCCGGGGACTGGGCCGTCCGCCGGCCCGGACTCCCGCCCGGCGGCTGGGCGTTCGAGTTCCACAACGACAACTACCCCGACATCGACGACACCGCCGAGGTGATCCTGGCCCTGCGCCGGGTCCGCCACCCCGACCCCGCCCGGGTCGACGCGGCCGTCGCCCGTGCCGCCCGCTGGACCGCCGGCATGCAGTCCGGCAATGGCGCCTGGGCCGCCTTCGACGCCGACAACACGGGCGTTTTGCCCAACAAACTCCCTTTCTGCGACTTCGGTGAGGTCATCGACCCCCCCTCCGCCGACGTCACCGCCCACGTCGTGGAGATGCTCGCCTGGGAAGGCCGGGCCGCCGACCCGCGCGCCCGTCGGGGCATCGACTGGCTCCTCGCCGAACAGGAGCCGAACGGAGCCTGGTTCGGCCGCTGGGGCGTCAACTACGTCTACGGCACCGGCTCGGTGCTCCCCGCCCTCACCGCCGCCGGACTCCCCGCCTCCCACCCGGCGATCCGCCGGGCCGTCGCCTGGCTCGCCGCCGCGCAGAACCCGGACGGCGGCTGGGGCGAGGACCTCCGCTCGTACGACGACCGCTCCTGGATCGGCCGCGGCACCTCCACCGCCTCCCAGACGGCCTGGGCGCTGATCGCCCTCCTCGCCGCCGGGGAGCGCGACTCCGAGAGCGCCCGGCGGGGCGTGGCCTGGCTGGTGGAGACCCAGCGCGAGGACGGCTCCTGGGACGAGCCGTACTTCACCGGCACCGGCTTCCCCTGGGACTTCTCCATCAACTACCACCTCTACCGGCAGGTCTTCCCGCTCACCGCGCTCGGCCGGTACGTGCACGGCGAGCCCGCCCCCGGCGGGAGCCCGTGAGGGAGCGCGGCCGTCCTCCGGGGGAGTCGGAGGCGGCCGTCCCGCCGCTCCTCGTCGCCTGCGCCCTCGGCATCGAGCGCTTCGCCCTGCGCGGCGGCGGCGAGCGCGGCGGGGCGCCGGGACCGGTCCGGGTGGTGCGCACGGGCATGGGGCCCGCCCACGCCGCCCGCGGGGTCGAGCGGGCCCTCGCCCGCGAGGGCTGGGGCGGCGCCGCCGTCATCGCCTCCGGCTTCTGCGCCGGACTCGCCCCCGGGATGCACCCCGGCGACCTGGTCGTCGCCGAGGAGACCCGCGGCCCGGACGGCGCCCTCGCCTGCGAGGGCACCGACCTGCTCGTCAAGGCGCTCGCCCGGGCGGTGCCCGGGCGGACCGTGCACACCGGTCCGCTCACCGGCTCCGACCACGTGGTGCGGGGCCCCGAGCGGGCCGCGCTGGCGGCCGGCGGGGCGATCGCCGTCGACATGGAGTCCGCCGCCACCCTGCGTACCGCCCGGGCCGCCGGACCCCGCCCGCTTGCGGCCGTACGGGTGGTCGTGGACGCCCCCGAACACGAACTGGTCCGGATCGGCACGGTACGCGGGGGAATATCGGCCTTCCGCGTCCTCCGTGCCGTCCTTCCCGCTTTCTTCGAATGGCACCGTTCTCTGCTGCTCCCCAGGAGGTGAGCCGGTCATGGCCATGCCGCTCCGTCAGTCCGTCCGGGTCGGGACCTATCTCTTCGAACAGAAGCTCCGCAAGCGGGACAAGTTCCCCCTGATCGTCGAACTGGAGCCGCTCTACGCCTGCAACCTCAAGTGCGAGGGCTGCGGCAAGATCCAGCACCCGGCCGGCGTCCTCAAGCAGCGGATGCCGGTCGCCCAGGCGGTCGGCGCCGTCCTGGAGTCCGGCGCCCCGATGGTCTCCATCGCCGGCGGCGAACCCCTGATGCACCCCCAGATCCACGAGATCGTCCGCCAGCTGGTCGCCCGCCGGAAATACGTCTTCCTGTGCACCAACGCGATGCTGCTGCGCAAGAAGCTCGACAATTTCACCCCCTCCCCGTACTTCGCCTTCGCCGTGCACATCGACGGACTGCGTGAACGCCACGACGAATCCGTCGCCAAGGAAGGCGTCTTCGACGAGGCCGTGGCGGCGATCAAGGAGGCCAAGCGGCGCGGATTCCGGGTCACCACCAATTCGACCTTCTTCAACACCGACACCCCGCAGACCATCATCGAGGTACTGAATTTCCTCAACGACGACCTCCAGGTCGACGAAATGATGATCTCGCCCGCCTATGCCTACGAGAAGGCACCCGACCAGGAACACTTCCTCGGCGTCGAACAGACCAGGGAACTCTTCAAGAAGGCCTTCGCCGGCGGCAACCGCCGCCGCTGGCGCCTCAACCACTCGCCGCTCTTCCTCGACTTCCTCGAAGGAAAGGCCGACTTCCCCTGCACCGCCTGGGCGATCCCCAACTACTCCCTCTTCGGGTGGCAGCGCCCCTGCTATCTGATGAGCGACGGCTACGTCCCCACCTACCGCGAACTCGTCGAGGAGACCGACTGGGACAAGTACGGCCGCGGCAAGGACCCGCGCTGCGCCAACTGCATGGCGCACTGCGGCTACGAACCCACCGCCGTGCTCGCCACCATGGGCTCCCTCAAGGAGTCGCTGCGCGCGGTCCGCGAGACCGTCCAGGGGAGCTGAGGGGCGGGCCATGAGCGACGGGTTCGACCTGCGGGCGCTGCTCGCCGAACGCGGCGGCGAGCGGTACGAGCTGCACGCCCGGTACCTCAACCCGCAGCTGCCGCGGATGCTGCACACCATCGGCTTCGACAAGGTCTACGAGCGGGCCGCCGGCGCCCACTTCTGGGACGCCGACGGCAACGACCACCTCGACATGCTCGCCGGCTTCGGCGTCATGGGCCTCGGCCGGCACCACCCCGTCGTCCGCGGGGCCCTGCACGACGTCCTCGACGCGGACCTCCCCGACCTCACCCGCTTCGACTGCCCGCCGCTGCCCGGACTCCTCGCCGAGCGGCTGCTCGCCCACAGCCCCCACCTCGACCGGGTCTTCTTCGGCAACAGCGGCACCGAGGCCGTCGAGACCGCGCTGAAGTTCGCCCGGTACGCCACCGGCCGGCCGAGGATCGTCTACTGCGACCACGCCTTCCACGGCCTCACCACCGGCGCCCTGTCCGTCAACGGCGAGCAGGGCTTCCGGGCCGGCTTCGACCCGCTGCTCCCGGACACGGCGATCGCCCTCGGCGACCTCGCCGCCCTGGAGCGCGAGCTCCGCAAGGGGGACGTGGCCGGCTTCGTGGTCGAGCCGATCCAGGGCAAGGGCGTCCACGAGGCACCGCCCGGCTTCCTCGCCGCCGCCCAGGAGCTGCTCCGCCGGCACGGGGCGCTGCTGATCGCCGACGAGGTGCAGACCGGCCTTGGCAGGACCGGCGACTTCTACGCCTACCAGCACGAGGACGGCGTCGAGCCGGACCTGGTGTGCGTGGCGAAGGCGCTCTCCGGCGGATACGTGCCGGTCGGCGCCACCCTCGGCAAGGACTGGATCTTCAAGAAGGTCTACTCGTCCATGGACCGGGTCCTGGTCCACTCGGCGAGCTTCGGCTCCAACGCCCAGGCGATGGCCGCCGGGCTCGCGGTCCTCTCGGTGATGGAGACCGAGGGGACGGTGGCGCACGTGCGGCGGGTCGGCGGCCTCCTGAAGGCCCGCCTGGAGGAGCTCGTGCCCCGCTACGAGCTGCTGCACGCGGTCAGGGGCCGGGGGCTGATGATCGGCATCGAGTTCGGCCGGCCGAGCTCGCTGGCGCTGCGCGGCCGGTGGGCGATGCTCCAGACGGCCCGCAAGGGGCTCTTCGCGCAGATGGTCGTGGTCCCGCTGCTCCAGCGGCACCGGATCCTCACCCAGGTCTCCGGGGACCACCTGGAGGTGATCAAGCTGATCCCGCCGCTGGTGATCGACGAGGCGGACGTGGACCGCTTCGTCACCGCCTTCACGGCGGTCATGGAGGACGCCCACGGCGGTGGCGGGCTGCTGTGGGACTTCGGGAAGACGCTGGTCAGGCAGGCGGTCGCGCAGCGCTGAGCCGGGCTCTCCCCGGGTTTTTGCCTCTGAGGCAAGAAACTTGCCTCAGAGGCATGTTCCTGGCGGAATGGACGCATGGACCACGTCCCCCGGGGCTCCACCCCGGAAACCGCCGCCCCCGAGCTCGTGCCCGACGTCGCCCCGCAGCTGCGGGCGCTGCGTCGGCGCCGGGGGCTCACCCTGGAGGCGGCCGCCCAGCGCGCCGGGCTGTCCCCGGCGCACCTCTCGCGGCTCGAGACCGGGAACCGGCAGCCCTCGCTGCCGATGCTCCTCGCCCTCGCCCGTATCTACGGTACGACGGTCGCCGAGCTGCTGGGCGAGACCCCGCCCGAACGCGACCCGGTGGTCCGGGCCGACCGCTCCGAACCGGTCGAGGCCGACGGCTGGATCTACCGGCAGGCGGGCGGCGCGGGCCGGGCCATGCAGTGCCTGCGCGTCCACGTGCCCTACGCCACCCGGGCCGACATCGTGCGCGTCCACCCCGGCGAGGAGTGGCTGCACGTGCTCGAAGGGCAGGTCCGGCTCGCGCTCGGCGACGCCGTGCACCTGCTCGGCCCCGGGGACAGCGCGCACTTCGACTCGCTCACCCCGCACCGGATCGGCGCGGCCGGCCGCGCCGGTGCCGAGGTGCTCTTCGTCCACACGCTCCTGCAGAGCCCCGCCGCCGAGCTGTGCCTGGGCGGCGGCACCCCGCACTCCCGCTGAGCCCGAAAGGCTGGTCGACATGTCCGACAAGTCAGTGAATTCCGCCCCGGTCACCGGTGAGGAGCGCGGCGAGGGGAAGTTCCCCAAGGGGCTGGTGCTCCGCCTCTTCGCCTACCTGATCGCCGGTCACCTCTTCGCCGGCTTCCTCTACCTGCTCTTCATGCTGGGCGGGCAGAACCAGTGACCGGGCGGGAGGGCCCGCGGCCTCACGCCTCCGTGAGGAACCGCTCGCGCAGCCGCTCGCGGGTCTCCGGCGCCAGCTCCAGGCCGTCCGCGAGGTAGGCGTCCACGGAGCCCCAGGTGGCGTCGATGGCCTCGAAGGCCGCCCGCAGGTACTCCACCCGCGCGTCGAAGAGCGGGCTCAGCAGCTCCATCACCTCGGGCGCCATCGCGTCCCGGGCGGTGGGGCTGCGGCGCACCTTGTAGCGGCGGTGCGGGGCGCCGGACTTCACGTAGTCCGCCTCGATGGCCTCGCGCTCCACGCCGAGGGCGAGCAGGGTGATCGCGATCGAGAGCCCGGCGCGGTCCTTGCCGGCCGCGCAGTGCATCAGGGCCGGGACGGCCTCCTCGGCGAGGGCGTGCAGGATGCGGCTGTGCTCGGCGGTCCGCTCCACGATCATCCGGCGGTACGCGGAGGTCATCCGGTCCGCCGCCTTTCCGTCGCCGAGCAGGTCCCGCAGCGTGTCGAGGTCGCCCTCGCGGACCATCCGCCAGAACTCCTTGCCGTCGGCCGGGTCGCTCAGGGGTATGTTCACGTTCCGCACGCCCGGGAGCTCCACGTCCGGACCCTCCACCTTGGCGTCGGCCTCGTTGCGGAAGTCGAAGATCGTGTGCAGGCCGAGGCCGGAGAGGAAGGCCGCGTCGGACTCGGTGGCGTCGGCGAGGTGACCGCTGCGGAAGAGGGTGCCGGGCCGGACCGCGCGTCCGTCGGTGGTCGGCAGGCCGGCCACGTCCCGGAAGTTGCGGACCGCCGCGAGCTCGGGCTCGCCGGGTTCGAGGGTCTTGACCTGCGGCAGCTGCTGCGTCACGGATGCTCCTGGTGGTAGGCGTTCACGGGGCCCGTACGAGATCGGTTCCCCCCGCAATCATCCCGTCGAGCGCGGCGCGGCGCACCCCCCTGGACGGTAATGGGCGATCTGTCCGTATTGGAAGGTCTTGGGGTAACGCGCCCCGGTTGAGGGGGAGATGGAATTCGGCGCGTGAGCAGGGTCATAGAGGTGACGGATCGTGGCCGACCGCCCGGTCCAACCCCCCTCCCCGAAAAGGGAATCGAGGGACCGTCATCCACGGAGGGTGACCGGAATTCCAGGCCCGAAGATCGTCCCGGAATGCCCGTCGAATTCCGTGGCTTGTTCGCGCCGACCCGGCTCGTCTAGCGTCGCCGTCAATCCGGTCGGACCGCCGAATCCTGCCACCGTCCGGAATTCACACCCGTCCACGCTGGCAGGAGCGGGGGACCCAAGGAAGTACGCCGGTCCCGCGACGCAGGACGGCTAGGGGTGAAGCCGCGTGAGAAACGCGGCCGGACATCTCCAGTCCGAACCCGACAGCTCACCTCGCAGGCGCCGGAGAGGAATTCGCCATGCCCGCGAAGGGTAAGCACCGCCGCCAGAAGTCCACCCTGATCACCCGTGGCCTCGTCGCCGCCGGCACCGGTGGCGCCGTCGTCGCGCTGCCGCTGATCGGCGCCACCGGCGCCCACGCCGCCGAGCAGGCCGCCCCGGCCGCCGTCTCCGGCACCGTGATCGCCGCCGCGCAGGTCCAGGCCAAAGCCGCCCCGGCCGCCAAGGCCGCCGCCCCGACCACGTACTCCGTCGTCGCCGGCGACTACCTGTCCAAGATCGCCGCCGACCACGACGTCGCCGGCGGCTGGAAGCGGCTCTACGCCGACAACCGCCAGGTCGTCGGCGAGAACCCCTCGCTGATCCTCCCGGGCATGAAGCTCACCCTCGGCGCCAAGAACCCCGCCAAGGCCGCCGCCCCGAAGCCCGCCGCCCCGGCCGCCGCGCCGAAGGCCGCCCCGAAGGCCGCCGTCAAGGCCGCCCCGAAGGCCACGGCGAAGGCCACCGAGCAGACCCGCGCCTCCCGCTCCGCCGAGCGCGCCGCGGCCCCGGCCGCCGCCGCCCCGGCCGCGTCCGGCTGGGTCGCCCCGGTCTCCGGCGGCGTCTCCACGCCGTACCGCGCCTCCGGCTCCATGTGGTCCTCCGGCTACCACACCGGTGCCGACTTCATCGCCTCCTCCGGCACCACCGTCCGCGCCGTCGGCGCCGGCACGGTCGTCTCCGCCGGCTGGAGCGGCGCCTACGGCAACGAGGTCGTCATCCAGCACGCCGACGGCAACTACTCGCAGTACGCCCACCTCTCCTCCCTGGCCGTCTCCGCCGGCCAGTCGGTGAGCGGCGGCCAGCAGATCGGTCTCTCCGGCTCCACCGGCAACTCGACCGGCCCGCACCTGCACTTCGAGATCCGCACCTCGCCGAGCTACGGCGCGGACATCGACCCGCTGGCCTACCTGCGCCAGCACGGGGTCTCCATCTGACCCGTCCGGACCAACGGACACGGCGAAGGCCCGGCACCCGCGTGCCGGGCCTTCGCCCTATTCCGGGCTTGGCAAATTCTTTATCGGTGGCATATATCACCCGCCGTCAACCCCTCCTTACGGTCGCGTAGGTCACATCCGGAAAGGAAGGATGTGCTGTCGTGGCAGACGATTCGAGAGCAACAGAAGAGAACGTGTTCGGGGCGGTCGGGGGATTCGGGTCGTACGCGGCGATCGGTGACAGCTTCACCGAGGGCGTCGGAGACCCGGGGCCGGACGGGACCTATGTCGGCTGGGCGGACCGCTTCGCGGTGCTCCTCGCCGACCAGCTGCCGGACCACCAGGAATTCCGCTACGCGAACCTCGCGGTCCGCGGCCGCCTCCTCGACCAGATCGTGGCCGAGCAGGTCCCCCGGGCCAAGGAGCTCGCCCCCGACCTGGTCACCTTCTGCGCGGGCGGCAACGACATCATCCGCCCCGGCACCGACCCCGACGACGTCGCCGAGCGGTTCGAGCGGGCGGTGCGGGACCTCACCTCCGCCGTCGGCACCGTCATGGTGACCACCGGCTTCGACACCCGTGACGTACCGGTGCTCAAGCACCTGCGCGGCAAGATCGCCACGTACACGGCCCACGTCCGCGCCATCGCCGACCGCTACGACTGCCCGGTCCTCGACCTGTGGTCGCTGAAGTCGGTCCAGGACCGGCGGGCCTGGGACGACGACCGGCTGCACCTCTCGCCCGAGGGCCACACCCGGGTCGCGCTGCGCGCCGCCCAGGTCCTCGGCCTGCCGGTGCCCGCCGACCCGGACCAGGCGTGGCCGCCGCTGCCCGCCCGCGGGCCGCTGGAGGTCCGCCGGGACGACATCCACTGGGCGCGCGAGTACCTGGTGCCGTGGATCGGGCGGCGGCTGCGCGGCGAGAGCTCCGGCGACCACGTCGAGGCCAAGCGCCCCGACCTCATGCCCCTGTAGCTCCCGGCGCCCGCCGGCCGGCGGGGATCCGCTCCAGGACCCCGCCGGCGAAGACGTCGTACAGCGGCAGCGACTCCAGGTGGACGTAGCCGATGTGGCAGTCGCACACGGCGAGGGGGCAGGCGCGGGGCCGCAGCGCGGCACGGTACGAGCCGTCGTACAGATTGCCCAGCTCCGCCTTGACGAAGTGGCAGCGGCGCACCGTCCCCGCGCCGTCCACCGACACCACCGACTCGCCGGTCCGGCAGGGCAGCCCCGCGGAGCGGTGCGGGTGCCGGCTGTAGCCGAAGAGCGGGTCGATGCCCGTCCACGCCGCCGCCTCCGCGTCGGTGTACGTGCGCCCCTCGGCGGCGTTCACCCACAGATAGACGTGGTCCGGCAGCGCCGCCCGCAGCCGCAGCGCCTCCGCGTGGTGCTCGGGCAGCCCCACCACGCCCACGCTGAAGCGGACCCCCCGGGCCGCCAGGTCCAGGGCCTTGCCGAGGAAGCGGTCGTACGGCGTCTGGCCGGGGTGGTACGTGCACCACAGCGCCAGCGTGTCCGGGTCGGCGTCGTCCAGCCAGGAGGTCCGGCAGCTCAGATTGGTCTGGATCGCCACCCGCTCCACGTGCGGCAGCCGCGACAGCTCCACCATCGCCCGCCGGTACCAGGAGCGGACGAGGCCCTCGCCCCACGGCGTGAAGAGGATCCGCAGCCGGTCCCCGTCCTGCCCGGCCGCCCACCCGGTGAACCGCTCCAGGGCCGCCCGGTCCGCCCGCAGCGTCTCCGGCGAGTCCCGGCGCTTGGCGAAGGGACAGTACGGGCAGTCGTAGTCGCAGGAGGCGAGCGGCCCCCGGTACAGCAGCGTCAGGTCCACGGCCGGCCCTACTTCGGCTCGTACGCGGCCATCGCGGCCCGTACGGCGGGGGAGAACAGCTCCGGGCCGAGCCCGTCCGAGTGCGCGAGCCCCTCCGGCGACAGCCTGAGCAGCCCCGCCGGCGCCGCACCGTCCAGCCAGCCGTACGCCGCGAACCGGTCGAGCTCCGCGCCGAAGTCCTCGTGCGCCGAGGTCCCGAACCGCTGCTCGTACCCGGCCAGCTCCATGCCCTCCGCCTGCAGCAGCGACTGCAGGAGGTGGCGGCGGCGGGCCTCCGCCCCGTCCACCCGGCGGCCCACCACGGCCCGGGAGAAGTCCCGGGTCTCCGTGTAGGCGTCGATGATCGAGCGGATCTCCCGCATGTCGACCGCGTAGTCGAAGGAGTAGTGCAGCGCGGCGGTGTACGAGCGGGCGCCGCACCCCAGGCCGATCATGCCGTCCGTCTGGCAGGCGTGGTCGTCGGGGCCCGCCGGGGCCGCGCCCGCCCGCCGGAACATCCGCATCGACACCTGCTCGTACCCCTCCGCGAGGAGGTGGTCCCTGCCCTGCCGGTAGAGCCGCAGCCGCCGCGCGTCCCACTCCGCGTCCGACTCGGCGGGGCCGGTCCGGCCCAGGCCGGTGAGCGGGCGCACGTACAGCGGGTACAGGTACAGCTCCTCGGGCCGCCAGGCCAGCGCCGCGTCCAGCGAGTACCGCCAGGACTCCGCGGTCTGCCCGTCGATGCCGTAGATGAGGTCGATGTTGAGCACCGGCACGCCGGCGTCCCGGATCCGGCCGAGCGCCGCCTCCACGTCCGCCCGCCGCTGGGGCCGGACCGCGGCCCGCGCCTCGGCGTCCACGAAGCTCTGCACCCCGATGCTCAGCCGGGTCGCGCCCCGCCCGGCGAGCACCGCAAGGCGGTCGGCGGTCGCGGTCGCCGGGGACGTCTCCACGGAGAGCGGCGCCGCCCGCAGGTCCGCGCCCATGCGGTGCTCGGCGATGTCGCAGAGCCGCTCCAGCTCGGCGGCGGTCAGGAAGGTGGGGGTGCCGCCGCCGAAGGCCGCCGCCGCGAACCGCACCGGCGCCGCGTCGCCCAGCGCCTCCCGGACGGCGACGGCCTGCCGGTCGAGCGCGTCGAGGTAGCGGGTGGTCAGCTCGTCCGGGGCGCCGATCCGGGTGAAGAGGTTGCAGAAACCGCAGCGGACCTCGCAGAACGGCACGTGCGCGTAGAGCGACAGGGCGTCCTTCGGCTCGTCCGCCCAGAGCGCCGCCAGCTCCGGCCGCTCGGGCAGCGGACGGTACGCCGTCTTGTGCGGGTAGGCGTAGACGTACGAGCGGTACGGGCGGGGGAGCGGGGTGCCGGTCACGCGGCGGCCCCCTCGGCCGGGCCGTCCAGCGTGAACTGCGCGTACGGCACCGTCCACACGACCTCGTGGCCCAGCCGGTGGCCCGTGTAGCCGTCGTCGCCGTACGCCGTGCCGTGGTCCGAGCAGACGATCGCGAAGCAGCGGCGGCGGCTGCTCATCGCCGCGAAGAGGCGCCCGACGTGCCGGTCGACGTACTCCAGCGCCGCCGCGTGGGTGGCCCGGGTGTCACCCGCCTCGCGGGTGGCGCCCGGCAGGTGGAACCAGTTCGGCTGGTGCAGCGCCGAGACGTTCACGAAGAGGAAGAGCCGGCGGTCGGCCGGCAGCGCGGCCACCACCTCCTCGGCCCGGGCCACCTGCGCCTCGAAGGAGGTCGGCGAGGCCACGCCGAAGGACGGCTCCCAGTGGCTCTCCTCGAAGAGGCCGGGCAGGACCGAGCCGAGCGGCGGCTGCCCGTTGAAGAAGCCGACGCCGCCGACGCACACCGTCCGGTAGCCCTCGGCGGCGAGCGCCGTGACCAGGTCGGGAGCGTCGTACACATAGGTGCCGCCGGCGGTGGTCTCGCTGCCCGCGAACCGGGCCGCGAAGAGCCTCGGATGCGGTCCGGGCGCGGCCGGAGTCGGCAGGAAGCCCGCGAAGATCGCCTGGTGGGAGGCGTAGGTGAAGCTGCCGGGCGCGTGCCGGCGCTCCCAGCGGCCGCCCGGGAGGTGCCGGGCGAGGTTCGGTATCCGGCCGGCGGCGGCCAGCTCGGCGGCCACGTCGTACCGGAGGGTGTCGAGGGTGACCAGGAGCAGGTCGTGGCTGCCGACGACCGCGTTCATGTCGGGCTGGTTCACGGGGCGGTGCTCGTTCCTGTGGTGCGGGGGTCGGTGGTGTCCGCGGGCGGGCGTACGGAGGGGGGCGCGGGCGGGTGTCCCAGCAGGTCGGCGACCTGGGCGCCGTAGGTGTCCAGGCCCTCGGCGCCGCTGCCCGCCAGGCCGGTGAGGCCGGGCAGCAGGTCCCCGAAGGCGTTGACCTCGCCGACCGCGAAGCGGCGCCAGCCGGCCCCCGGCAGCAGATCCACCCCGACGCACCGGGTGCCCGGGAAGGCCGCCGCCGCGCCCTCGCAGACGGCCACCGCGTCCTCCCAGCGGCCGCCGGCGGCGGTGATCGCCGTCCGCGCGGCGGCGAGGTCGCCGCGGGCGCCGCCGAGGTGCAGATTGGTCAGCGGCGAACGGCTGGTGCGGACCACCGCGTGGGTGGCGCGCCCGCCGGTCACCACCACCCGCAGGTCGGCCGCCCGGCCGCCCTGGACCGCCTTCGGCAGCCAGCGCTCCACGTGCAGCCCGTCGGGGGCGAGCGCGTCGACCAGCGCGCCGACCTCCCGCGCGCCCGTGTAGCGGCGTACCCGCAGCGAGTTGAAGAGCCGTCCGGCACCGTCCCGCTCGACCGAGGTGGCGGCCTGCACCCGCCCCGAGCCGGCCGTCTCCACGGCCAGCACCCCGGAGGCGGAGGAGCCGTGCGCGGGCTTGACGAAGACCCGACGCAGCCCGGCTCCGGCCATCAGCGCCACCAGGTCGTCCCAGCCCCGCACCGGCGCGCCGCCGGGACCGGAGGTCGGCGAGGCCGGCACGGGCACCCCGGCGGCGGCGAGCCGGCCGTGGGTGAGCCGCTTGTCGAAGAGGACGGCCGTCTCCGCCGGGTCGTCGACCAGCACCGCGCCGGCGCGGCCCGCCTCGGCGGCGAGCCCGGCGAGGGCCGCGGTGAACCGCTCGTACCAGAGCCGGCTCCCCTCCACCCGGGCCGGATCGTCCGCGCCGCGCAGCAGCAGGTCGACCTCCGGCACCTCCCCGGGCGAGTCGATCCGGACGGTCTCGCCCGCCGCGAAGCGGACCCCGCCGCGCAGGACGTCCGTCCACGGCACGGCCCGCGCCCCGGGCAGTCCGGCGGCGCGCAGCGCGTCCTGGAAGAACGCGACGCGACGCCCCGCCGGGTCGCCGACGACCACGAGGCGCGGGCCCGCGGTCATTCGGCGATGGCGACGTAGCGCCAGACGTCCCCGTCGCCGTCGTCCTCCGGGGTCTGCGCGTCGTCCAGGACGACCCGCACGCCGTGCGGGGCGAGCGCGGCGGTGAGCCGCTCGCCCATCGCCTCCGAGAGGTAGTGGTGCTCCAGGTCCAGCTCCGTCAGATGGGTCAGCGGCTGGCCGTCGAGCAGCGCGGCCGCGCCCTCGTCGGTGAGCACGCCCATGCTGAGGTCGAGCCGGTCGAGGCGGGCGACGACCGGGGCGCTCGCCACGGCCGCGGCCACCCGGTCCTCGATCACGCTGTTGCACAGGCCGAGGCTGCGCAGGGCCGGGAAGGCCTCGCCGGAGAGCAGCGGCGCCAGGTCGCCGGGCGAGGAGTCACCGCCGTACTCGTCGGTCCCGAGCCACAGTTCGAGCCGCTCCAGGGCCGGCAGGTCGCTGCCCGCGATGCCGCGCACGACCTCGGCGCCGAGCCCGCCGGTCTCCACGACCAGGGTCCGCAGGCCGGTGTGGCGCACCGGCGGGAAGACGAGCCCGGTGCCGCCGCGCACGCCGAGCTCCCGCAGCGCCGGGTAGGCGGCGAGCAGGGGCGTCACGTCGGACTGCACGATCCAGGAGATCTCGCAGTCCTCCATGGTCATGTCGCCGAGGAAGACCGCCTCCAGGGCGGTCAGCCGGTCGTTGGCGCCGATGAGGGCGGTGACGATCGCCGCCGAGGAGGCCTCGTACGCGTCCTCCCAGCCGCCCACGACGATCGCGCGGACCCGCGCGGTGTCGACGGTCTTCAGGAAGCGGTCGAAGACGGCGTCCCAGCTCTCCTCGTCGTCGTCGTTGTAGGTCGGGCTGGACAGCCGCCAGGCGACGGCCGCCGGGTCGGGCAGCGCGACGTCCGAGTCGGCGTCCGGGAGGTCGAGGACGGGGAGGCCGTGGAACTCCTCCAGGTAGGCCCCAATGGTCATGACGGTGCTCCAGACGACGGACGGCGGTACGGGCGTGACGCCAAGAAGTTGTACCAAGGCGCACCGACAGGAGGGGTGGGGGGTCGGCCCGACGGGCCGGACCGGGGCGTTGTCAGTGGCGGCCCCTAGCGTCGTTCCCGTGTTCGGGCAGCGGGTTCCGGACGGGAAGGGGAGAGCCATGTACCGGCAGGGGGACGTGCTGATCGTGCCCGTCGACGAGCGGGCCGTGCCCGCCCGGGCGAAGGACGCGCGGAGCGAGCCGAGGGACGGCCGGGGGCGGCTCGTGCTCGCCTTCGGCGAGGTCACCGGACACGCCCACGCGATCCCGGGCCCCGGCCGGCTGGTGCGGGAGCCGGGGCCGTACGGCCCCTTCCTGCTCGAACTGCCCGAGGGCGGACGGCTGGTGCACGAGGAGCACGCGCCGATCGTGCTGCCGAGAGGCTGGTACCGGGTGGTGCGGCAGCGGGAGTACGTGCCGGGCGCGTACCGGATCGTGGCGGACTGAGAGCGGACTGAGAGCGGACCGAGACGGGACCGGACGGTGCCGGACGGTGCCGGAGGAACGGACGGTCACGGGGGACAGAGGGACGGTCATGGGAACAGAGGGACGGTCATGGGGGACAGGACGATGAACGAGGGCGACGTGTACGAGAAGTGGCGGGCCGTCGCGGCCGCCACCGGGCCGGCCGACCGGACCGCCGCGGAGGCCGGGGTCCGGCTCGCCTACGCCTTCGCGGGGCTGCCCGCGCCGGAGCGGGTGGTGTGGGCCGAGTCGCCGCTCGCCGGCGTCGAGCTGGTCGCGGGCCTCGCGGACCGGGGGCGGTCGGTGCGGGAGGAGGTGCGGACCCTGCCCTGGGCGGAGGAGCGCCGCCGTCTCCACGACGCGCTCGGCCCCGCCGGGTGGACGGCGCACTGGCAGGCGACCGGAGCCCGGCTGTGGGACCCGGCGCGGGCGCTCGCCGAGCGGATCAGGACCGGGATCCTGGACGTGCTCGGCGACCGGGAGGAGCCCGGCGCGCTCACCGAGCTCGCGGGCCGTGAGCTGCTGTACGACGCGGTGCTCGGCCAGCAGGACGCCGCCTGGCTCGCCGCCTTCGACGGGCGCGGCACCCGGCTCGCCGGACTCGCCGCGGTCGCCGAGCAGGCCGGCTGGTGGTGGCCGTACGAGAGGGTCGCCGTCGTCTGCGAACGCCCCGTCGAGCTGCACCGGGACGAGGCCGGGCGGCTCGACCGGGGCGACGGCCCGGCGCTCGCCCACCGGGACGGCTTCGCCCTCCACGCCTGGCGCGGCATGCCCGTCACGGCCGACTTCCTGGCGGGGCTCGCGAACCTCGCCCCGGAGCGGATCCGTGACGAGGAGAACGCCGAACTGCGGCGCGTGATGCTGGAGTTCTACGGATACGAGCGCTACCTCGACGCCTCGGGGGCCCGCCCCGAGGGCCGCGACGAGGCGGGGGTGCTGTGGCGGATCGAGCTCGGCGACGACGAGGACGTGGTGATGGTCGAGGTGGTCAACTCGACGCCCGAGCCGGACGGGAGCCACCGCACGTACTGGCTCCGCGTGCCGCCCGGCACCCGGACCGCCCGCGAGGGCGTCGCCTGGACCTTCGGCCTGGGCACGGAGGCGTACGAGCCGCTCGTGCAGACCTGAGCGGGGGCGGGGAGCGCCGGCCCGCTCGCACGGAGAGCCGCTCGGAGGGAAATCCGCTGGTACGGAGGTGTGAAGAGCGGCGGCGGTCAGGAGTGGCGCCCGGGAGGGGGCGGCCCCGGGTGCTGGGATGTGCCCGCCGGAGCCCCCGGCACCCGACCGTCGAAGGGACCGCCCGTGCCGCACCGCCCCGCGCCCACCCTCCCGAACCGCGGCGCCCGCGCCCGCGCCGCCCGTCGGCTCGCCGCCGGCGCGGGCACCGCCGTCCTGGGAGCGCTGCTCCTGGGCGCCGCGGCCCCCGCGCTCGCCGCCGCTCCGGAGCACACCGCCCCGCGGGCGACCACCGTCCGGGCCGAGGCGCCGGCGACCGTCACCGTCACGGGCAGCGGCAGCGCCACCGCCGCCCCCGACCTGGCGATCCTCTCGGTGGGCGTGGAGGTCGCCAAGCCGACGGCGAAGGAGGCGATGGCGGCGCAGAACACGGCGGCGAAGGCGCTGCTCGCCGTGTTGCGCGAGGAGGGCGTCGAAGACCGGGACATCCGCACGGACAGCCTCTCCCTCAACCCCGTCTACACCCAGACGACCGGGGGCGAGTCCAAGGTGACCGGCTACCAGGCGAGCCAGAGCTTCTCCGTGAAGGTCCGGGACATCGACCGGGCCGGCCAGGTCATCGGCGCCGTCAACGGCGCCACCGGGGACGCCGGACGGGTCAACGGCGTCGTCTTCGACGTGGCCGACCCGAAGGAGCTGCGCGCCAAGGCCCGCGAGGCCGCGTACCGGGACGCGTACGAGAAGGCCTCCCAGCACGCCAAACTGAGCGGCCACCGCCTGGGCCGACTGGTCTCCCTCAGCGAGGGCGACTCGCTCCGGCCCGGCCAGGGCACGCTCCCGTCCCTCCCGGCCGACGAGCAGAACGTCCCGCTCGCCCCCGGCGAGATCGAGGAGCAGGTGACGGTCTCGGCGGTCTACGAACTCCTGTGACGCCCGGCTTCCGGCGCGGGGGCCGGGCGCGCGCCGGTACGCGGGCCCCGAGTGCGAGCCCCTGGCGCGGGCACCGGGCGCGAGCCCCGTACGCGGTCACCGAGGGCGAGCCCCGTACGCGGGCCCTGTACGCGGTCACCGGGCGCGAGCCCGTACGCGGGCCCTGTACGCGGGCCCTGTACGCGGGCACCGAGGGCGGGCCCGCGCCGCCCGGCCGTCGGCCCGTGCCCCGGGGCGGTGCCGCCGGGCGCCGCTCAGCTCCCCGGTGCCGGGAGGCCCAGCTCGCGGTCGAGGGCCGTGTCGGCCCAGCGGAGCATCGCCGCGCGGGAGAGGCCGCCGGTGTAGACCGTCGTCTGGACGGCGAGGCCGTCCAGGTAGGCGGTGAGCCGCCAGGCGGCGCCCGCCGGATCCGGGCAGGGGAACTCGCCGGCGGCGACCCCCTCCTCGATCACGGCGGTCAGGGCGCGCTTCCACTCCTGGTCGAGCGAGGCGGCGACCCGGCGCAGCTCGGGGTCGCGCAGGCCGGCCGCCCACGCCTCGATCCACAGCCGCCACCCCTTGGCCTGGCCCCTCGGGGCGTACCAGCGGATGGCGGCGCGCAGCCGCCGCACCGCCGTCGAGCGGCGCCCGAGGAGCCGGCGCAGCTCGGCGAGGTCGCTCTCGGCGGCGTGCGCGAAGGCCTCCGCGACCAGCTGCTCCTTGGTGGAGAAGTGATAGAGCACGAGCGCGTTGCTGACACCGAGGGCCGCGGCCACATCGGCGATGCGGACGGCGGTGGTGCCCCGGGCCTCGATCTGTTCCACGGCGGCCCGCAGCAGCTCCTCGCGCCGCTCGGCCACGCTCAACCGCACTCTCGCCACGCCGAGCAGCCTACACAGCACATGACAGCGTCATGATCATCGTCGCCGGCCGTTCCGCCACCCGGTCGCCCGCCCGTCCGCCTCCGCGTCCGCCCATAATGGAACGACCCCCAGAGTTCAGGAGGACTTGTGACCGGTACCGGCTCCGACCGTTCGCTGCGGGCCCGGCTGCGCGCCCTGCGGCCCGAGTCCTTCGGCGCCGAGCCCACGGGGGAGCGGCTGGCCCGCATCCGCCGCTCGCCCCACTTCGCCGACGGCGTCTTCCGGAATCCCGAGGAGGCCCGCCGGGGCCCCTCCGGCTCCACCGCCGACCTGATGAAGGTCTACTTCGAGCGGGAGGCGCGCGCCCGCCGGGCCCCGTCCGGGGTGATCCCCGTCCACCCGACGGCCGTGGCCGACCTGGCCCGCCCCGCCGCGAGCGACCTGCGGATCACCTGGCTGGGCCACTCCAGCGTGCTCGCCGAGATCGACGGCGTCCGGATCCTCTTCGACCCGGTCTGGGGAGAGCGCTGCTCTCCCTTCTCCTTCGTCGGCCCCAAGCGGCTCCACCCGGCGCCCGCGCCGCTCGCCGCGCTCGGCCCGGTCGACGTCGTCGTGATCTCCCACGACCACTACGACCACCTCGACCTGCCGACGATCAAGGCGCTGGCCTCCACCGACACCCTCTTCGCCGTCCCGCTGGGCGTCGGCGCCCACCTGGAGCACTGGGGCGTCCCCGCCTCGCGCCTGCGCGAGCTGGACTGGCACGAGTCCACCGAGGTCGGCGACGTCACCCTCACCGCCACCCCGGCCCGCCACTTCTGCGGCCGCGCCATCCGCAACCAGCAGCACACCCTCTGGGCCTCCTGGTCCGTCCGCGGGCCCCGCCACCGGATCTTCCACAGCGGCGACACCGGCTACTTCCAGGGCTTCCAGGAGATCGGCGCCGCCCACGGCCCCTTCGACGTCACCATGATCCAGATCGGCGCCTACTCCGAGTTCTGGCCCAAGAACCACACGGACTATACGCCGATGCCTGGGGCGTGGCCAGACATTCACATGACGCCCGCGCAGGGGGTCCAGGCCCATCTTGACCTGCAGGGAGGCGCTCCGGCCGGTGTGATGCTGCCGATCCACTGGGCCACCTTCAACCTGGCTCCGCACCCGTGGGCGGAGCCGGGGGAGTGGACGAAGGACGCGGCGGAGGAGGCGGGGCAGGCGGTGGCGTTCCCCCGTCCCGGTGAGCCGTTCGAGCCGGCGGGCAAGCTGCCCGCGGATACCTGGTGGCGCGGGGTGTCTCGGCCGATCGCCCGTCCGTGGCGCCGACCGAAGCCGGCGCAGATTCCTGCCGAGGCGTCCGAGCGGGATCTCGACCTGGCTGGTGACCGGTGACGTCGGGCGAGGAGGAGCTGGGCAGGCTCGTGGCCCTGCTGACCCGTCTCTCGGCCGACGAGCGTGATCGTGCGCTGCGTGCTCTGGATGGTCCGTCCCGGAGAAAGCCTTCCGCGAGTATCCAGCAGTTCGTGCCCTTGCCCTCCCGGGCAGCCTCGTCCGCGGTTGTCGTCCGAACATGCATCGTAAGTTCGTGAGCATGAACCCGGAGGGGCCTCGCCGGTTTGGCGGCGAGGCTCCCTTTTCGTCCTGTATCGGGTTACTCGGGTGCAGCTGAAGCGTTGAGGCTCTTCGTTGCTGATGCTTCCGGTGAGGGTGACGGCAGTGATGGTGGTCATGTGGTTGGTCACTGCGGAGGACGCGAGTGCGGAGGCTGCTGGGTATACGGGACGGTCGCCCCGTGCTCAGAGAAGGGCCCGTGTTGCGCGGCTGGTCCGTGCGGAGTGCGACTACGACCCCGCAAGTTCACCGACGGAGTCCCCGCTGCCCCACGAGGTACGGCTTCCCTAGCAGCCCAAGAAGCGACGGCTGGTGTGCGGGCGGTGCCGCAACGACGACGCGGACGATAGGGGGCGTCCGGCCGCGCTCGCCACGCGTCCTCGTGACCGGTGCCGCCACGGGGCTGAGGGCGTGAGCCAAGTCACCGCTTCGGCTACGTATCTGGCGTGAAGGCTGTCCCGTCGTACCGGTGTGTACAGCCATTCACCCTGCAAGGAGCCGTGAAGCGATGCCTCAGCCCTCTCTGTCCCCCGACCCCGGCCGACTGCCGCAGCCTCTGCTGGCGGTGGCGCAGGCCGCACGCCGCGAGTTCCTCGTCGTGCTGGAGCCGCTGCGCGGCGAGTTGTTCCGCTACTGCCGGCGCCTGACCGGCAGCGTGTGGGACGCCGAGGACCTGGCCCAGGAGGCACTCGCCCGGGCATTCACGCGGGCGGCACAGACCCATCAGCCGGTCGAGCGCCCCATGGCGTGGCTGGTGCGGATCGCAACCAACGCCTACCTCGACCAGGTGCGCCGCCCGGCTCCGCTGCTCGTGAAGCCGGTGGAGCGGGCCGCCCCTGCCGCCGCCGATCCCGCCGAGGTGCGCGATGCGCTCGCGGAGATGGCCACCCTGCTGGCGCCGCAGGAGCGTGCCGCCGTCGTCCTCAAGGACGTGTTCGACCTGCCGCTGAAGGAGATCGCCGCCATGCTGAGCACCACCGAGGGGGCGGTCAAGGCCGCACTGCACCGTGGCCGAGGGCGTCTGGCCGATCCGGAGCGGGAAGCTGCGCTCGCCCGTCGTACGGCTCCCGACCGCGAGACCCTCGACGCCCTTGCCGCGGCATTCACCGCGTATGACCTAGACGGGCTGACCGAGCTCTTCGTCCAGGACGCGGTCAGCGACGTGATCGGCGTCGCCCATGAGGTCGGACGGGCGCAGATCGCCGCTGGCTCGCTGCACCACACCCTGGTTGTGGAGTCCTCCGTCCGGTGGCGTGCCGAAGTCCGGGAGCTCGACGGCGAACCGCTGGTCCTGATGTGGGCCACCCCGGCCGACGGCAGTGGCCCCGAGGCGGTCGAGGACGTCCTGCGCGCCGAGATCGTCGACGGCGGGATCACGCGCCTGCGCTGGTACTACTTCTGCCCGGGCGTCCTCGCCGAGGTCGGCGACCGGCTGGACGTGCCCGTCCGACCCCACGGCCACCTCGTGTGACGAGTGTGGGCACCGTTCTTGCCTTGCCGCAGATAACAGGGGCGCTTCCACCGCGCGTCTGCGGCCCTGCGGCGGCGCACGCTGCCGAGCAGAACTGCGGCGGCACCTTTGGGCCCGTGCCGATCTGGAGCGCCGCACCGCAGGCACAGCGCCCGCTGGCGAGCTTCTGGATGCGGCGGTGTGCCGCTCGGGCCACCCGTTCCAGCCGGAAGTTCTCGGTGTCCATCGCGTAGTGCACATGAACGGCCTGCTCGCCGCAGTACACGACGTCGACCATCTCGGGCTCGTCGTAGGCCGCTTCGATCAGAGCCGTCTTGACCGGAAAGCAGGCGCCCTGGGCGACGGCGGCCGCGATCAGTCGGTCGCCCTCCTTTCCCAGCGGCACGGCGGCGGGGTCACCGGCACTGAACTCCTCACGCTGGCTGTGCCCCCACGCCCGGGCCATCTCGACGAGCTCGTCCTCAGGACGCTCGGCGAGGTGCCGGTGGACACAGTAGGGGATCGAGTGAGCCGAGACCGGCCCGGAGTCGCAGCCCGGGACGCGGCACCGCTCGGTGGCGTAGTCGTCCTGCGTGAGGACCATCTCGAAGCGGCGGCCGCAGCACGCCACGATCAGGGAGTGGAAGCCGTTACGGGACTCCAGCTCCAGCTCGGTGGACCTGCTGGCGGGCGCTAGCAAGCCGAGGAGCAGCATGACGGTCGAGTACGGCACCGGCTCGACCAGCGGGGTGAAGTCGAACATCTCCGGTGCCTGTTCGGGGTCGACGACCGAGTGCTGGCCGGTCCAGTCGGGCGAGGGCCCGCACGCGGTGAGCAACTTCCCCAGGGTGAACGGCCCGGGCTGGCCTTCGGCCGGGGTGGTCTTGCGGAGCTCGGCGGTGTACTTGCCCCCGGTATCGCGCTGGGCTTGCCGGGCACACTGGGCGGCGGTGTTCTGGTGACGCGGCATCGGTCTTCTCCGGACTCGAAGGGCATGCCCACGCTGCCCGTCGACGCAGAGGAACGGCGTCGGGGCGACGCGGGCCCCGAAGGGACTTGGCCGATTGCGGGAGACGGCGTGGGCGTCGTCCTGCGGCGGGTGGCGGTGCGCGTCCAGCAGAAGGCACCGTAGCGCAACGGCCGGAGGTCACGCTGTGAGCCGCTCCATCTGGTCGTGGCAACCGATCGACCGCGACTCCTCAGCGGCCTGACCATCGACGGGCTCGGCCTGATGCGCCCTCCAGGCACGGAGTTGATCTGGCTCCTGGGCGTGGTCGGAGGCCGCATTGGCCTTGCAGGCCGGCACGAGTAATGAGCATCGGGACGCCGGACGGCAGTGCCCCATGGGGAGGAGCCGGACGAAGTCGGAAATCAGACAGCGGGCGTCCGCGTTGCCGCGTAACGTGCATCCATGTTCACGTACGAGCCGCCGGTTCCGGCGGACCAGCTCCGGAAACTTCCCACTCGGGATGCCGCGCTTCTCCTGCTACAGAACCTTGCCAAAGGCGGCGGCGATCTTCAGTACGCCGGGCTGATAGGCGGTGCCCGCATGGCCTTCCAGGAGGAGAGGGACGTCGACCTGCTGACAAACCGGCTGTCCGACGCGTGGAGCTGGCTGGAGGCCCACGCGCTGTTGTCCCGAGTACCGCGCCAGTCCGAGAACTTCCGGCGGCTCTCCCGTGACGGCCGGGAGCTGGCGGCGGACCCGAAGGGCCTGGCCCGGTTCGAAGCCCGCACCCGGCTCGCCGGTCCGCTCCATCCGGACCTGGAGAAGACGGTGCGCACCAACTTCGACCTCGGGGACTACGAGACCGCGTGCTTCGCCGCCATGAAGGCCGTCGAAGTCGCCGTCCGCGACGCCTCTGGGCTCGACAACTCCCTCGTCGGCGTCGCGCTGATGCGCAAGGCGTTCCAACCGCACCAGAACGGCAAGCCCGGCGGCCCGCTGGCCGACGCCGGCGCAGAGGGCGGCGAGCAGGAGGCCGAGTCCGCGCTGTTCGCCGGCGCCATGGGCCGCTACAAGAACCCCTCCAGCCACCGCACCGTCGACTTCGCCGACCCGATCGAGGCGGCCCAAATCATCCAGTTCGCCGACCTGCTGTTGCGCCAGGTCGACCGGGCCCGGGCCAGGAACAGCTAACGAGGAGCACTGGAGCCCGCATCGTCCAACCAGCCCGGAGACATGTGGTGACCTGGTGGCTTCCTGCAGTCGTGATTATGGGGTCGGCAGGCGGCGGGCGAGGTCGGGGGCGAGTTGCCCGGCTGCTTGGCCGAGTCCGAGGGCGAGGTCTCGCCGACGGGGGATGCGGCGAGACCTCGCCCTCTCATGTTACGTCGTACATGCCCCGCAGACCTCTTGTCCTGACGGTTTGTTCGCTATGCACACAAACGGGAGATGACTGGTTTGACCTCAGGGTTCGTGGGGGCCGGGGGTGCCACCTGCTCTGATGGGAGCTGCGCGCATCACACAGCCGCGCTGCCGAGTAGCTGGCCGCCCTCTGCTCCGCCTGGGCCTCGAAGTGCTGACTGCCGTGCCCGTGGAAACGACAGTCGGCGCGTTCATCCCTGACCCCCGGGGCCAGCACTGATCGTCTGGACGTGTGCGGCTGTATCAGGCGAAGGCGAAGGGGGTGAGTTTAGCCTCTGCGATGCGCTCACGCGTGAAGAGTGGTGCGACCAGTACCCAATCCTCCTTCGGGGGCGCACCGAATGATGGGTGAAAGGGACTGAACGTCCGGACGCGATCCGGCCTCGTGCCGGTGAAATCTCCCCGGAAGGGGATGCATCGCGATGACAGTCAAGCGCTCCACCCGTCTGACCGCCCTCATGGCCCTGCCCGCGGCCCTCACCCTCGCCGTGGCAGCCCCGGCACTGGCCCATGACACCAACCACGCAGGTCAGCAGACGCAGCACGGCCGGAGCTACAAGGTCGACCTGCGGCAGCTGAACGATTCGGGCGCCCGTGGCACCGCCCAGCTCACCCTGCAGGGCCGCCAGCTCACGGTGAAGATCAACGCCCAGGGTCTGGTCCCCGGCCAGCCCCACGCGCAGCACATCCACGGCTCCACCACCGGGCACGACTTCACCTGCCCCGACGCCAGCGCCGACAAGAACGGCGACGGCATCGTCACCACCGCCGAGGGACTGCCCGCCTACGGGGACATCAACATCTCGCTGACCACCAAGGGCGACACGACCAAGGCCAGCGGACTGGCCGTCGACCGGATGCCGGTCGCGGACAAGAACGGCAACCTGTCCTACTCGCGGACGATCGCCGTCTCCCAGGCCGTCGCCGACAACATCACCCGCCTGCACGTCGTTCAGCACGGCATCGACCCCAATGGCAACGGGATGTACGACTTCGGCAAGGGCAAGAGCGAACTCGACCCCAAGCTGCCCCAGGAAGCCACCGCCCCCGCCACCTGCGGCACCATCGAAGGCCACTCCGGAGCCTCCATGGGCAAGAACTACTAGCCCTCCGGCAAGAAGGTGACGCCAACGGGCACAGCCGTAAGGGCTGTGGCCGTTCCGCCCGAACGACGGCCTCGGTGGCTACTCGACGCCGAGGCCGTCACCATCCTCAGCTGAAGACCTCGACCGCTTCCGGTTTGCGCGCCGCCTCGGTTGTTCGAGGAGCCCCGTTCGGAGAATCCGGCCTCTGTGTCCGTCGGACGTCTCGCCAGCGCACCCAGGAGAATCCCATGCTTGTTCGTCTCCGCTCCCGCCCACCACACATGGTCCTGACGATCGCGGCGCTGTGCATGCTCATCGTCCTCGTCGGCTGCTCCTCCTCCGGCGGGCCCGCGTCCACCTCCCCGTCGCCCTCGGCACCGTCCTCCGCATCGGTCAGCGAAGAGCGCATCGTCATCAAGGACTTCCGTTTCGAGCCGGTCGACCTGGCTGTCGCACCCGGAGCCAGGGTGTCCGTGGTGAACGAGGACTCCGCTTCCCACACCGTGACGGCCAAGGCCGCCGATGCCTTCGATACCGGCACCGTCAAAGGCGGTGAGACAGCCACGTTCACCGCACCGCCCGCTGCCGGCACGTACCGCTACGTCTGCAGCATCCATCCGTCCATGACCGGCACCCTCACCGTCCGCTGACCCGCGCAGGCCGCGCGGCGTCTCACCACGGAGCGATCCCATGCACCACGGTCCGATGCGGTCGAACAGCACACACCGGAGACTGCATGCCGTTGCCCGTCTTCTGGCCGCTGTCGGTCTTACAGCAGACGCCTACCTCCACGCGCGTCTCGCCGAAAGCTACGACGCCGTCAGCGCCACCCTCAGCCAGGGCACCCTCTTCAGGATCGAAGCCGCCACCGCCGCACTCGCGGCGCTGCTGTTCCTTGTCTGGCGCCACCCCCTGGCCGACGCCTTCGCCTGGACCGTCGCCGCCGGCGGACTTGCGGCCCTCCTGCTCTATCGCTACGTCGACGTCGGCGAACTCGGCCCCCTGCCCAGCATGTACGAACCGGCCTGGTTCACCGAGAAGAATCTCGTCGTCATCGCCCAAGTGCTCACACTTCTCGCCACCTCAGTGCTCCTTCTCACCCGTCGTCGCCGACGGGGCCACGCCTGACGTCCGGCATACCCGCGTGGCGGGCCCAGAGAATCAGCGGAACCTGGAGGGGAAGCCGCGCGTAGGCGACGGCTTTTGCGGTCGTCGAGCGGTGACGCCAGTCGTAGGCCATCTTGACGTTCGCCGGGAACACTCCGGCGAAGAAGAGGGCGGTCGCGTGGGCGCTCGCCCTTCGGGTCGCCGGCAGCGCGAGACCGGCTGCCAGAGCCAGCTCGACCACGCCGCTGGCCGTGGTCCAGGCTCGGGGGCCACCCGGCAGAGAGCCCGGCACGATGGCGTCGAACTGCCGGGGCGCGGCAAAGTGAGCGAGGCCCGCCGAGGCCATCAGACCGGCGAGCAGAAGCGCGGAACGAGCAGGGGACATGGGGTTCCTTCGGTCAAAAGGGCGCCGGGGCAGGCGTCCGGGAAACGTTCAGTGGCTGCGGCGCAGGCGGATCGGGTGACGTTCACCGGCGGACGGGGTGAACATGGCGGCGTCCAGCGGTCCTGCCCCCCACATTGTCTCCGGGGCGGAGGTACAGGGCGGGGAATCCAGACCGAGGGCTTCGGCTGTGCTGCGGGCGGCGAGGCTGTGCCAGAGACCCGAGCGGCTGATCATGGCGTGGCGGCCGGCGGGCATGCGGATGCCTCGGACGCGGGCCCCGGCCACTTCGGCGCGATGGAGGTAGGCCCACGTGTCGGTGGCCGAGGTGATCCGGTCAGCCGGATCATGGAGGGCGATCACGGTGCGGTGCGCCAGGTGGGTGGCCGGCTCACCGGGAGGGCACCAGGGAGCGAGTGCCACGACGCCACGGACGTGCGGATCGTCGGCGGCGCGCAGCGCGGCCCGGGCGCCCATCGAGTGCCCGAGCAGCACCACGGGCAGAGGCCCGACCAGGTCGGCGAGTTCGGCCAGGGCCCGACGCGTGTCGTGGACGGGGTCGGCGCGCTCTCCGTTCCAGCCGCGCATCCGGTAGCGGACGTACCCGATGAGGACGTCGGCGTGGCGGGGGTCTTCGCCGAGTACCCGGGCGAAAGCTCTCATCCGCAGGTCGGGCAGGTTGAGGGCAGACGGGGGCGCGAGGGAGTCGGCACGTCCGCCGTGCAGCAGCAGTACCGCGCCGGCCGCGGGCGGAAACCGGGGCTCGGGCACGTGCAGCGCAGGGAAGGCGCTGCTCCGCTCGGCTTCGCTCATGTCGTCCTCTCCGGTGTGCCGCGAGCGTTTTTACGGGGTGGCAGGGGGAGGAAGCCGCTGGTGCGCGCGGTGTACGCGGCGTAACCGGGGCGGTGGGCCATGTGCTTCTCCAGGAGGCGCTTGCCGCTGCCGATGGTGAGGAGCAGGGTCATCAGGACCGGGGAGACGAGGACGGCGAGGGCCGGCTGCCAGGCGGTGCAGGCGAGGAGGTACAGGCCCCACCAGACGAGGCTGTCGCCGAAGTAGTTGGGGTGCCGGGTCCAGGCCCACAGGCCCTCGTCCATGATTCGTCCCCGGTTGGCCGGGTTCGCCTTGAAGCGGGCCAGCTGGCGGTCGCCGACGGCCTCGAAGACGAGCCCGGTCGCCCACAGCGCGAGCCCGCAGTACGACAGGGCGTCCAGGGGCGCGGAGCTGTAGGAGGCGGCCTGGACGGGGAGGGAGATCAGCCAGACGAGGGCCGCCTGGCCGAGGTAGACGGTGCGCAGCGCGTAGAGGGTCCGGTTCCCGGGGGCCTTGTCGAGGAGGGCGGTGTAGCGGGGGTCCTCGCCGTGGCCGCGGGAGCGGTGGGCGATGTGGGCGGCCAGCCGCAGCCCCCACAGGACGGTCGTCGCGGCGACGAGCAGGCGTCGGCCGTCGTCGCCGTCACCGTCGGAGAGCAGCCAGGTGACGGCGGCGACGGCGGCGAAGGCGAGTCCCCAGGCGATGTCGACGATCCGGTGCAGCCTGCGGCGTACGGCGACGGCGAAGGTGGCGAGGAGCACCGCCGCCGCCGTGCCCGCGCAGACGGCGAGGTTGACGCCGAGGGCGCCCCAAGCGGTACCGCTCACGCGGGCCCCGCCTCGGCGTACCAGCCGGCGGGGGTCGCCGGCATGCCGGACGTCCCCTCGCGGGTGGGGCGGACGGCGAGGATCTGGTCGACTCCCATGCGGCGTTCGGTGAAGGCGAGCGACGCTCCGGCGAGGTACAGGCGCCAGGCGCGGGCGGTGGTCGTTCCGACGAGGGCCTCGATGTCGCTCCAGCGCTGTTCGAGGGTGGCGCGCCAGGCGTCGATGGTGGTCGTGTAGTGCTCGCGGAGCGATTCGACGGAGCGGACCTCCAGACCGGCGGTCTCCAGCACGTCCACGGTCCGGCCCACGGGGCGCATGTGCATGTCGGGGGCGATGTACGTCTCGATGAACGCCCCGCCGCCGGGCGCGTGGGCGCCGCGGGACATCTGCTGGATCAAGAGCCGGCCCTCGGGGCGCAGCGCGTCGTGCAGCTTGGCGGCGAAGGCGGGGTACTCGGCGTCGCCGACGTGTTCGCCCATCTCGACGGCCGCGGCCGCGTCGTAGCCGCCGCCGTCGATGTCCCGCCAGTGCCGCAGCTGGACGTCCACGAGATCGGCCACCCCCTCGCGTGCGGCCCGCGCGGTGACGAACTCGTGCTGGGCGCGGGACAGGGTGACCGCGGTGACGCGGACCTTGTGCGCGCGCGCCGCGTGGACGGTGAGGGAGCCCCAGCCGCAGCCGACGTCGAGCAGCCGGTCCCCGGGGCCCAGGCCGAGTTTGCGGCAGATCAGTTCGAGCTTGTCGCGCTGGGCGTCGGCCAGGGTGTAGGCGGGATCGTCGGGCCGGGTCCAGTAGGCGCAGGAGTACGCCATGGTCTCGTCGAGGAGGAGGGAGTAGAAGTCGTTGGAGAGGTCGTAGTGGTGGCTGATGCCCGCGCGGTCGCGCGAGACGCTGTGCAGGCCGCCGGTCAGGCGGGCCCGCCCGTCGGGGCGCTTCGGGGGCGGTCCGACGGCACCGAGGCGTACGGCGAGGGCGGTGGCCGCGGCCATGCCCGCCGGCCCGGGGCGTGCCGCGGGCCGGTCGCGGACGCTGCGGCCGGCTCGGGAGAGGGCGTCGGCGAGGTCGCCCTCGACCTCCAGGTCGCCGGTGACGTACGCCTCGGCCAGGCCGAGCTCGCCCGGCTGCCACACCAGGCGGCGCAGCGCGCCGGGCGAGCGGAGGACCACCAGGGGGGCGTCGGCGGGGCCCGTCAGGCTGCCGTCCCAGGCCCGGACGCGCACGGGGAGCGGCCCCGGGAGGAAGTGGCCGAGGAGGTCGGCGAGTCGGTCGGCGGCGGGCTTCATCGGGGGGTTCCTTCGGTGAGGAGGAGCTGGCGGACGTCGAGGTAGCGGGAGCGGAATCCGGCTTCCGAGTAGGCGAGGTAGAACTCCCACATGCGCTGGAAGACCGGGTCGAAGCCGAGGCCGGTGACGGCAGCGCGGTGGGCGACGAACTGTTCCCGCCACAGGCGCAGGGTCTCGGCGTAGTGCTCGCCGAAGCCGTCGTCGGCGGCCGTGTGCAGGCCGGCGGCGGCGGAGTGCGCGGCGATGGCCTCGCGGGAGGGGATCAGACCGCCGGGGAAGACGTACTTGCTGATGAAGGTGTGGGTGGCGGCGGTGTGGAGCATCTGCTGGTGGCCCATGGTGATGGCCTGCAGGGCGATCCTGCCGCCGGGGGCGAGCGCGTGGCGCAGGGCCGTGAAGTAGGCGGGCCAGTACTCGGCGCCAACCGCTTCGATCATCTCGACGCTGACGACGGCGTCGTACCGCCCTTCCGCGTCGCGGTAGTCGCGCAGCTGGACCTCGACCCGGTCGGCGAGACCGGCGGCCGCGATCCGCTCGCGGGCCAGGGCTGCCTGCTCGGCGGAAAGGGTCAGGGTGGTGACGCGGGCGCCGCGGGCGGCGGCCCGCAGGGCGAGCTCGCCCCAGCCGGTGCCGATCTCCAGCAGTCGGGTGCCCGCGCCCACGCCGGCGAGGTCCAGGAGCCGGTCGATCTTGCGGTGCTGGGCGGCGGCGAGGGACTCGAAGCGGGCGGGAAAGACGCCGAAGATCGCGGAGGAGTAGGTGAGGGTGGGGTCGAGGAACGTGGCGAACAGGTCGTTGGACAGGTCGTAGTGGCGCTGGATGTTGGCACGGGCCCCCTCACGGGTGTTCCGGTCCCAGGCGGGGCGGGCGGACACCCATAGGCCACGCAGCCGGCGCAGCGGCGCGGGGACCAGCTCGTCGACGTGACCGGCGAGCGCGGTGAGGACGCCGGCCAGATCGTTGCTGTCCCATTCGCCTGCCATGTAGGACTCGCCGAAGCCGATCAGCCCGTCACGCCCGATGCGCTGGTAAAAGGCATCGGAGTCGTGGAGCGTCAGGTGCGGGCCTACCGCCGAAGGACGCGTACCGGCCGGAGGACCGGTCAGGGACAACTTGTCCAGGGCCCGGCTCACCAGGTACCGGGCGACGGCGGTCCGGGCGGGGCCGGCCGAGGGGATCCGGACCACGTCCGGCCAGTGGTCGGCTTCGACGTCCGCACGGCTGAGGGGCGCGGCGGTCGCGGGGCCGCCCGGCGGCGTCTGTTCGGGGACGTCGAGGGTGCGGCCGGCGAGCCGGGAGCGGCTTTCGGAGGTGAGGGCGGGGCGGGTCACGACAGCGTGCCTTTCTGCGGGGCGGAACGGGGGCGCGGGTGCACGGGGAGTCCGCGCAGCAGCAGGTGAACGCCGTGTCGGCGGATGCCGGCCGAGACCGCGGCGGTGGACCAGGGTCTGCGGGCGGCGGCGGACAGCAGGGCGGGCACGGTGGCGGGCCTGCGGCGGCCGCGGACGACCGCGGTGAAGGCCCTGCCGTCGTCGTTCTCCAGGTGGATGGTCAGGGCCAGGCGCTCCCCGGGCAGCGGCAGACGCATCCGGTAGCGGCCGTCGACCGCGAAGAACGGCGAGACGTAGAAGGTTTTGTCCACCACGGCCTCGTCCGTCCGCAGCAGGTAGCAGTGGCGCTGCCCGTAGGTGTTGTGGACCTCCGCGACCACGCACACCAGGGCGCCGGCGGGATCGTGGCACCAGTACACGCTGAGCGGGTTGAAGACGTACCCGAAGACGCGGGCGTGCGCCAGCATCACCACGCGCCCGCCGCCCAGGTTGATGTTGTGTGCGGAGAGGAAGGCGTCGAGCCCGGCGCGGAGGGAGCCGGCGGTGCCGGCGAAGTGGTCGCGGGCGTCGAAACGGGCGAGCGGACGCAGTGGCCGGGGCAGCACCGGCAGGTGGTCGAGGTCCACGCACCACAGGTAGGTGCGGTGCCGCAGCCTGTGGTGCAGGGGCGTGCGGCGGACGTGCGTGATCACGCACTCGTACAGCGCCGGCGCCTCGACCGACGTGAACGCGGCGGTCGTCCCGGTCCTGGTCACCAGCTCACCCCCAAGGAGCGGGCCGCCTCCACGCCGGAGCGGCAGCCGTCCTCGTGGAACCCCCAGCCGTGCCAGGCCCCCGCGTACGCGGTCACACCGGTGTGGAGGCGGGGGAGCTCCTTCTGCGCCGCGACCGACGTGGGCGTGTAGACGGGGTGCTCGTAGACCATCCGCTCCACGACCCGATCCGGGGCGATGCCGGTGTCACCGCCCAGCGTGACGACGTAGCCGGAGCCTGCGGGCAGGCGCTGGAGGCGCTCCATGTCGTAGCTGACGTGTACGGGTGCGGTGGAGGGCTCGCAGCCGGTCATGCGGTAGTTCCAGCTGGCGCGCGCCTTCGGAGAGCGGGGCAGGAAGGAGGTGTCGGTGTGCAGCACGGTGGGGTTGCGCGAGTACGTGAAGGCGCCCAGGAGCCGCTTCTCGTCGGGGGTGGGGTCCGCGAGCATGCGCAGCGCCTGGTCGGGGTGCGTGGCGATGACCACGGCGTCGTACGCGTCGGTGGCGCCGTCGCCGGTGGTGACGAGGGCGCCCCGGCCCGTGCGCCGGACGGCGTCGACCGGGCTGGAAGTGCGGATGCGCTGGACGCGTTTGGCGACGGCGGTGACGTAGGCGTTCGAGCCACCGGCGACGGTCTTCCACTGCGGGGAACCGGTGATTGACAGCAGACCGTGATGGTGCAGGAAAGCGAACAGGTAGGAGGCCGGGTACGACAGCGCGGTGCGGGCCGGGCAGGACCACACCGAGGCGACGAGCGGCAGGGCGAAGTGACTGACGAAGTAGGGGGAGAACCCGCCCTCGCGCAGGAAGTCCCCGAAGGTGACACCCGCATGAGTCCCCCGCGCCAGCAGCCGCCGGGCACCCCGGTGGAAGACCGGCACCTCCGCCAGGAGCCGAAGGTACCGCGACCGCAGAGCCGCACGGGAAGCGAACAGACCTGCCGCGCCCCGGGCACCCGCGTACTCCAGCCCGCACCCGTCACACCGCACCGACATGCTCATCTCGGCGTCCTGCGTGCCGATCTCCAGCTCCCGGAACAACCTCAGCAGGGTGGGGTAGGTGCGCTCGTTGTGGACGATGAACCCCGAGTCCACGGCGAGTGCCCGACCGCCGGGGCCGGGCAGCTCGCGGGTGTGGGCGTGGCCGCCGAGCCGCCCGTCCGCCTCGTACAGGGTGACCTCGTACGAGGACGCCAGGACGTAGGCAGCCGTCAGGCCCGCCACACCGGCGCCTACGACCGCAGCCTTGCGCTGTTCGACCACCATCACTCCCGCCACTCGACACGCCGCCCGACTGCTGCGTTTCACCCGTACTTCGCGGCAGTCGGGCGATCGGATTGGCGTGATGTGTGACCGCGAGGTGGAAGGTCCGGTCGAAGAGGTGTGCCGGTTCAGCCGGTGAGACCGGCGAGATGCGTGCTCAGCGTGACGACGGGCGGGTAGCTGGCGCCTATGGCGGTGACGTGCTTCCAGTGCAGGCGGCCGTGGCCGTTGACGATGAACACCGACCGGCGCAGGCCGATCAGGGGTGCGCTGATCCCGAAGGACTTCGCCACCCCACGCTCCTCGTCGGACAGCAGGGGCATGCTCAGCCTGCGGTTGCGGGCGAACTTCTCATGACTGTCGAGCCCTTGCGGGCTGATGCCCCACACGGTGGCACCGGCGGACTGGAGTTGGTCCAGGCCGTCGGAGTAGGAGCAGAGCTGTGCGGTGCATACCGGTGTGTCGTCGCCGGGGTAGAAGACGAGAACGAGCGGCTTGCCGCGCTGCTCGCACAGGGTGTAGTCGCGGCGATGGAAGGTTTCGCCGTCCAGATGTCCGCCGGGCAGGCAGAAGTCGCCGACGATGTCCCCGATCTCCGGGATGCTTGCCATGAAGTACCTCGATCGCTGATCGATGCGGAGCGCCCGGTCAGGCGGGCAGGGCCATCAGCAGCAGCGGGTCGGTGGTGGGCTGAGGGGATCCTCCGTCGGGTTCAAGGGTGAGGCCGACGGCGCCCGCGTCGGCCGGGTTCCCGGCGAGGATCACCGTGCCGTCGTGGTCGATCAGACCGGCCGGGAGCATCGTGCCGTCGTGGTCGAGCCACAGCTGGTAGGTCTTCCCGGCGCCGGGCGCCGGCAGGTTGGCGGCGGTGAAGACGGCCTGGTTCCGCTGCTCGGAGGAGACGACAGTGGTCAGGGCCCCGTTGGCGGCCTTGCCGTGCACGGTTTGGGCGTCCGGGGCCGCCAGGACGGCACTGACCTCGTCGAGCTGCTGCTGGGCCTGGCGGGCCTGCTGCTCCAGCTCCTGTCCGTTCTGCATCTGCCAGACCGCGACGCCGCCCAGTGCGACGGCGGCCACGCTGGCGGCCAACGCCAGGGATACGGCACGGCGGCGCAGGATCCCGCCGAGGACGGGTGCCGCACCGGCGGCGGGGACGCGTGGGGGCAGCTGGCGTACGCCGTCGACGGCGGCCATGACCTGTGCTTTGGCTCCGGGAGGCGGCGGCTGGGCAACCGCGGCGGCCAGGCGCGCCGTGGTCGCCTGGAACTCGGCGGCTTCCTGGCGGCATGCCTCGCACGTTTGGAGGTGGGTGTCGAAGTCCTTGCGTTCGGCGTCGTCGAGTGCGCCGAGGGCGTAGGCGGCGGCGAGGGTGTGGGCGTCGGTGGTGTGGTGGTTCATGTGGTCACCCCCATGCAGTCGCGGAGCCGGATGAGCCCGTCGCGCATGCGTGTCTTGATGGTGGGAAGAGACGTGCGCAGGGCTTCGGCGACTTCACGGTAGGTCAACCCCTGGTAGTAGGCCAGGGTCACGGCCTGCCGTTGGAGTTCGGTCAGGCCGCGCAGGCAGCGGCGTACCTGCTCGGACTCCAGGCGGGTCTCGACCTGTTCGGCGACCTCGTCGTAGGCGGTGGTGTGTTCGCGGGCGGCCTGGGCGTGCTCGCGGTCGGTGGCTGCCTGGGCGGAGCGGACCCGGTCCACGGCCCGGCGGTGGGCGATGGTCGCTGCCCACGTCTGCACGCTGCCGGCGTCAGGCCGGTAGCGGGCCGCCTGACGCCACAGGTCGATCATGACCTCCTGGGCGACCTCCTCCGACTGCGCCCGGTCGCGCACCACTTTGAGCACGATGCCGAACACCAAGGGTGCGAGGGCGTCGTAGAGGGCGGAGAACGCCTGCTTGTCACCATGGGCCACCTTGCCCATGGTCTCGGTGAGGTCGCTGGGGGCGGCGCGGCCGTTGCGGCCGGTGCCGAAGGGAAGCGGCTGGTTCACCTGCACCGCTCCGGTCGTGGTGAGAAGGCGCAGGGGCGGCCTGGGCCGGCCGTCGGGGGGCGGGGCGTCCATCGCATGCCGGTCCTTGTGTCGTCGCTCGATCGTGCCGGGCCGCCCGGCGGCGGCCCGGTCGCGAAACCTGTGGGTGCTTCGTTGATTCTTCGTAGCGGACCGGCGGGTGGATGGGTGGTGCTTCGTCACCCGCGCCATCGTCGAGTAACTCGTTCGAGGGAAGGCGGGCGCAGGGGCCAAGCCGGAGGGCGGACGGCGGCGAAGACGGTGCGTGAGGTGAGCGGAGCGACGTTCTCTCGCTCTCCTCACCGGCCGCGCGGGTTGCTCGGCCGAGGCACCTTCATGGGAGGTAGTTCACATGGTTCGTATGCGGAATGGTCTGGCGGTGGCCCTGGCGGCCGGTGCGGTGGTCATCGGTGGCGCGTCGATGGCATCGGCCGATGCCGGTGCCCAGGGCGTGGCCGCCCACTCGCCGGGAGTGGGCTCGGGCAACCTCGTGCAGGTTCCCGTTCACATCCCGGTCAACGCGTGCGGCAACACCGTCAGCGTGATCGGTCTGCTGAACCCGACCTTCGGCAACACCTGCGTCAACGCCTGATCGAGCACCGCGAGAAGACTCCGGTCCGCCGCCGGCAAGACGGGGTGGCGCGGACCGGTGATCCGCCCGGAAGGCAGTGTGCTCCGAGCGGGTCGGCCGCGGGCGGCTGTCGGCACAGCCGCCCGCGGTACCACGGCCTTTGCGACCGGGCTACCAGGTCAGGACCGCGATGACCTGCTTGCCCCGGCCGAAGCGGCTGACGAAGAGGCCCGCCCCCAGCGAACGAACGATCCTCAGCCCCCGGCCTCCCGTCTCCTTGCACCGCCCTTCTCGACGGCTCCCGGCCAGGTCCGCCGTCCCGTCGCTGACGGCGATGCCCGCCTGGCCTCGTTCCAGGCTCAAGGTGAGCGCGTAGGGTCCGGCGGCGTGGAGCACCGCGTTGCCGACCAACTCCGAGACGATCAGTACGAGATCATCGGCGACCTCGCGAGGGCAGGCGTCCGCCTCCTGTTCCAGGAGTCGTGCCACGGCTTGGCGGGCCTGGCGGGCCGCGCGTTCGTCCGAGAGGAGCGGCAGATGCAGCGTGACCGGACATCCGCAGGGAACGGTGGCGGTGTCCATGATGATTCCTCGCAGTGAGCGGTCTTCGTCACCGAAAACGGGTGAAGGGGAACGTCGTGGGGTTGTGATGGTCCCGTGGACTCCGCGCCTGGTTGCCCATCGTCACAGTCCAAGGGTCCGGGAACCCAGTGGCTGACGCTGAGGCCGGCCATTCAGTGCTGCTTTCAGTAACGATTCGTGACGACTGCCGCGATGGATTGCCGGAATCCGGGAAAAGTCCCGAGCCGCCGTCCAGGTGATCTCCAGCGCTCCCTGCCATCCCTGCCCCGCTGCCGTGCCGAAGCGGATGAGGACAGCAATCAGGTGCCGTGCTCCGCTGCCGCCGGCGCCCGCAGCACGCCCCGGCAGCAGTACAGAGGGATGACTTCGTGCTGAGGCTCAACCGTGCAAGGCCGTACATCGTGTTGCTGCTGTGGCTGATCCTGGCGGTCGCCGCCGGCCCTTACACCGTCCGTCTCGGCGAGGTCGCGCAGGCCGGCGGGGACGTCACGCTGCGGGAGACTACGGAGTCGGCCCAGGTGGAGCGCCTGCTGAACCCCGCGGGGGCGCAGGCCGCGCTGCCACTGGCCGTGATCTGGACTTCCCGCCCGGAGGGCGAACAGATCACGGCGCGCCAGCAGCAGGCGGCGCGTCAGATCGTCATCCGCCTGACCGGAACCGCCGGAGCTCCGGTGCTCTCCCAAGACGGCCGCGCCATGACCGCGGTGATCGCCGCCGAACCCGACGGCGCGGCCGCCCGCCTGGCCGCCGTCGCGAAGGCGGCGGCCTCGGTCGGCGGCACGAGCGTGCACCTGGCAGGACCCGCGGCCGCTCAAACCGACCTCGACGCAGCCTTCTCGCAGACCGACGGCACCCTCCTGGCCGTCGCCCTCGGCGGAGTCCTGCTGATCCTGCTGTTGGTCTACCGCAGCGTGATCATGCCCCTGCTGGTGATCGTGAGTTCTCTCCTGGCCCTCACGGTGGCCTGCGCCGTCTTGTACGCACTGGCCCGGACGGACTGGCTGTCCATCGACGGCCAGACCCAGGGCATCGTGTTCGTCCTGGTAGTCGGTGCCAGCACCGACTACGCTCTCCTCCTGGCCGCCCGCGCCCGCGAGGAACTCACCGAACAGCCGGACACCCGCCGGGCGATGACCGCAGCGTGCCGCGCCACCGCGCCGCCCGTACTCGCCAGCGCCGCGACCATTGCCTGCGCCATGATGACGCTCGTCCTCAGCGACCTGCCCTCCGAGCGGGCCCTGGGCCCGGCGGTGGCGATCGCCATGGCGTGCTGCACCGCCGTGTCGCTGACCTTCCTGCCAGCCGTACTGGCACTGTGCGGGCGGCGCGTGCTGCGGCCACGAGCGGGAACACCGGGAGACTGGTGGGCACGGCCGGCCCGGGCGCTCGAGCACCGGCCGCGCCGGGCCTGGGCCGGCTGCCTCGCCCTCCTCGCCGCCGGAGCGGCTATGGCGCCGCTGCTCGCCCCGACTGGCGTCCCCCTCCACCAGGCCCTACCGGCCCAGGCCCCCTCGGTTGCCGGGCACACCGTCCTCGTACGCCACTTCCCCGCCGGCACCGCCAGCCCCCTGATCGTCCTCGCCCCTGCCGCCCGGTCGGCCGAGGTCCGCGACCGGATCGCCTCGACACCGGGCGTAGCGGCAACAGCCGTCATGCCGGCCGAGACCGGTGGGAGGGCGCAGATCCTGGCGACGCTGTCGGACAGCCCGGACAGCGCCTGCGCCCGGGACACGGTGGCCCGGCTGCGCGGCTCGCTGGCCGGGACCGGGGCGCTGGTCGGCGGACAGAGCGCCCAGCTCGCCGATCTGCACACGGCGTCGGTGCGTGGCCATCGGCTGATCATGCCTCTGGTGCTGGCCGTGGTGCTGGCCGTCCTGATCGTCCTGCTGCGCTGCCTGCTGTTGCCGCTGCTGCTGGTCGCCGCCGCCTGGGTCAGCCTGTTCACCGCGTTCGGGGCCTCCGCGCTCCTCTTCCAGCTGGTGTTCGGCAGCAGCGTGACGGAGCCCGCCGTGGTGTTGTTCTCCTTCGTCTTCCTCGTCGCGCTGGGGGTCGACTACAACATCTTCCTCGTCCACCGGATCCGCGCCGAAGCGATTAGGCACGGCACCGCGGTGGGGGTCCGCCGGGGGCTGGTGACCACCAGTGGCGCTATCAGCGCCGCCGGACTCATCCTGGCCGCCACCTTCGCCGCACTGACCGTAATGCCTCTGCTCTACCTCGCCCAGATCGGCTGCATCGTCGCCCTCGGCGTCCTCATCGACACCCTCCTCGTGCGCCTCTTCCTCGTCCCCGCCCTCATCCTTGACCTCGGCCCCCGCACTTGGTGGCCCACCCGCCTCCCGGGCGACCGGCGCCCGCCCGCCACAGCCTCCGCTCCGCGCACCCGTACCCCTGGCCGCGCCGCCGCCTCCACACCCACGCTGTAAGGCAACACCGGCAAGGGACTTCACTCTTTCGAGGGTTGGACCAATCCGCCGGGCGGAGGATGCCGAATGCAGCAACGTGAGCAGCCTCCGCAGCAAACTCGTCCGCGCCGCACTCGGCGCACTGGCCGGACTGCTGGCCGCGTTCACGGCTCTGGCCGTGGCCGAGCTGGTGGCCGGATTGGTGCGGCCCGCGGCGGGGCCGGTGACGGTGGTGGGCGGCGCGGTGATCGACCGGACGCCTGCCGCGGTGAAGGACTTCGCGATCCGCACGTTCGGGGAGAACGACAAAATCGTTCTCCAGCTGGGGATCCTCGCGATCCTCGCCCTCATCGCCATCGGCCTTGGCATCCTCGCCCTGTCGCACCGACGCGCCGGTGCCGCGGGGGTGTTGCTGTTCGGGATCGTCGGCGCCGCCGCCGCTCTCAGCCGTCCCGACTCCACCGGCACCGGTGACGTACTGCCCTCGATCGCCGGAGCGCTGGCGGGAGCTGTGGCTCTGTACGTGCTGGCGACCAAAGCCTCTCCCGTTCACGCCCCGGACGGGCAGCCAGGCACTGGGGGGTGGAGCAGGCGAGGGTTCCTCGCCGCTGCCGGTGTGACCGCCGTCGCCGCTACCTCGGCAGGTGCGCTGGGCCGGTACTTCACCGGCCGGCAAGGCCAGGGCGCGGTCGCCTCCCGGGAAGGCCTGGTGCTTCCCAAGCCGGCCTCCCCGGCCCGCGCGGTCCCGGCCGGTGTTCAGCTGAAGGTGCCCGGCATCACCGCCTTCACCACTCCCAACGCCGACTTCTACCGGGTCGACACCGCCCTGACGGTGCCCAAGGTCGACGCCGGGACCTGGCGGCTGCGGATCCACGGCAAGGGGGTCACCCGGCCCCGCACCTACACCCTCGACCAGCTCTTGGCGCGCCCCCTCGTCGAACGTGACATCACCCTGACCTGCGTCTCGAACGAGGTCGGCGGCCCCTACATCGGCAACGCCCGCTGGCTCGGTGTCCCTCTCGCCGACCTTCTGGAGGAGGCCGGCGTGATCCCTCCGTCGCGGGGAGGGAAAGCCGATCAGCTGGTGGCGCGCTCCGTGGACGGCATGACTCTCGGTTCCCCGGTGGAGGACGTGATGGACGGCCGCGACGCGATGCTCGCGGTCGGTATGAACGGCGATCCGCTCCCCTTCGACCACGGCTTCCCCGTCCGCATGCTCGTCCCCGGCCTGTACGGCTACGTCTCGGCCTGCAAGTGGATCGAGGACATCGAACTCACCACCTTCGACGCCTACGACCCGTACTGGGTCAAGCGGAAGTGGGCCCGCAAGGCGCCGATCAAGACCCAGGCCCGCATCGACACCCCCAAACCCTTCGCCCGCCCCACGGCCGGAACGGTCACCGTCGCCGGCGTCGCCTGGGCCCAGCACCGCGGCATCACCCGCGTCCAGATCCGCGTCGACGACGGGCCCTGGCAGGACGCCGACCTCGCCGCACAGGCAGGCGTCGACACCTGGCGCCAGTGGTCCTACCGCTGGAACGCCACCCCCGGCGGACACAACCTCACCGTCCGCGCCACCGACGGCACCGGCCAGGTCCAGACCGAACAGCGCACCCGGACCATCCCCGACGGAGCGAGCGGCTGGCACAGCGTCTTCGTCACCGTCCCCTAGACCACCCGGACGCCTCAAGGCACTCACCGGGCAGCACGACCAACCCCCTCGATACCCAGAGAAAGTCCCAAGGAGTAACTGGTCATGAACAGCATGAAGATCCGCCGTACCGCGATCGCCGTCGTCGCCGCAGCCGCGCTGCCTTTCTCCCTGGCCGCGTGCTCCGACTCCGGCAGCGACACCAAGGCCGCCCCCAGCGCGGGTGCCGAGGACGCCGCGAAGACGACGGAGGCGAGCACCCCCTCCGAGGCGCCGATGACCGACGACCAGCCCTTCGGCCCCGCCTGTGCCGGGGTGCCGAAGGAGGGCGCGGGCTCCTTCGACGGCATGGCCAAGGACCCCGTGGCCACCGCCGCGTCGAACAACCCGGCCCTGTCCACCCTCGTGACCGCGGTCAAGCAGGCCGGACTCGTCGACACCCTCAACAACGCCGAGAACATCACGGTCTTCGCCCCGACGAACGACGCCTTCGCGAAGATCCCGAAGGCCGACCTCGACAAGGTCCTCGCCGACAAGGCCACCCTCACCAAGATCCTCACTTACCACGTCGTCGGCCAGAAGCTGACGCCGAAGCAGCTGGAGAACGGCTCCTTCGAGACCCTCCAGAAGGGCATGATCACCACCGCAGGCTCCGGCGAGTCCTACAAGGTCAACGACACCGCCAACGTGGTCTGCGGCAACGTGAAGACCGCCAACGCCAACGTCTACATCATCGACACCGTCCTCATGCCCAAGTAGGCCAGCGCGCACGGTCCGCAAGCAACGGTGGCCCCGCACTCGCCCCCCATCGGGAGGATGCGGGGCCACCGGCATGATCTCTGGACCGGCAGCCGGACCACGAGCCTGGGCTCGGCAGGGTGCGGCGCCCAGGCCGGCTGCGGTCGGGGTCTACTTCTGGTTGATGGGCAGGGCCAGGTCAGTGACCTGGTACCTGGCCGGGAAGGCTCCCTTGCTGGTGGCCTTGCCGGTCAGGACGTCGACGGCGTAGAGGCGGTAGGAGCCACCGTTGCCGATGGCGGCGAAGCCGTGGTTCGTGCCGGCGGCCGGGTTGTAGTAGACGTCGAATCCGGCGTCCAGGGCGGCGTCCACGCCGAGGTTGCCGGTGGGGGCCAGGGTGCCGGCGTTGGCCGGGGACTGCAGGGAGATGCGGTCGGCCATCGTGTCCAGGTCGAACAGTGTCGTCGCGGTCGCCGCGTTCAGATCGTTGTTGGTGTAGGCGGCTCCGGTCACTCCCATGGCGGTCGACGGCGGCATGGTCGGGTTCGTCAGGGTTCCGTCAACGGTGGTCGTCAGCGGGGCGGCCGCGTCGTCGATGTTGTGCCGCAGGTTCTGGCCGGTGTTGGAGATGACCCGCAGCCTGTTGGCGGCGGGGTTGAAGTCCACGCCGAATGCGGCGCCGGCCAGGGCCACGGTCAGCTGCGAAACCTTCATGGCCTTGGCGTTGGTGGTGTTCAGGGTGTAGATGCCGCCCTTGTCGCCGACGCCGTAGAGCTTCTCGTTCTGGACGCGGAAGTCGATCCCGACGAGCTTGGTGTCCCCGGACAGCCCCGAGACCTTGCCCAGCGACCAGGTCTTGGAGGGCCTGTGGACGTCGAACTCGACCAGGCGCTGGTCGCCGGTCAGGCCGATGGCGTGCAGGGCCTTGTGGTCGTGGGCGGGCGGCGTCTTCGAGGCCGTGTCGGACACCGCCAGCGCGGGCGCTGCGCACAGGGCGGCCAGGACGACTGCGGAAGCCGCGGTCACGGTCCGGTTGCGCATGATCACTCCTTCATCGGAGCCTGGGCCCAGGTGGCTCAGGTCTCGCGGTGAATTCGCCGCCGGCGCCGCCGGGGATGGGCGCCGGGGCGGACGCCACCCGCACGGCCCAAGGGCATTGCCTGGGGCTGCGCCATCCGGGTGAGACCAGCCGCGCGCCGGTCCGCCGACGGGAGGATGCGACGCTGACGGTGGTGACGGTGTGGTCGTGGCTGGAGACGAGACATGGCGGCCCACGGACTGTGCGGGACTTGAGATCTGCTCCCATGGGAGCGAGGTGCGCGGGCTGCGGCTGCTGGGCTGGCAGGAGGCCCTGCCCCGCTCTCTTGCAGCCGTCCTGGACACCCGGCCCGCGCAGGCCGCGCGCCGGCCCGAGGGAACGAAGAGTCCGGCCGCCACAGACACTGTCCGGTCCTGGATGTGCGAGGACCGGTTCCTGGGCACAACGCTGCCGACGGGCCGATGACAGCAAACGGCCCGCGTGCTCAGCGGCTGCCACGACGGACAAGCGCCTTCGTTCCTTCGCCCTATGGACCCAGAGGTCATCTATGCAGCAACGACAGCTGAACGGACACTCACCACCAACGCTGCACTGTTGCAACTGAGTTGCAACAAGCGGTTGTTGGCTCATTCGGGCTAAGAGCGGCACTGCGTGTCGCGCCCGCCTTGAAGCCGGGACAAGAAATCCTCTGACCTGCACAATTGTCGCTCCTCGCGGACCCGGGCACGTCGGCGGCGGGCGGCGGGCAGGCGCGCGGCGATGTCCGGGCGTGGTTTCCTTCGCCCTGCGCAGCCCTGCGCGATGGTGTGTCCGGACCTGGTCAGTCCCGTTGCCTTTCCTGACCATGCCCGGGTAGTGCGAACTCCCCCGTTCGCCGCGGTGCCGACCGCCACCCGACAAGCCCCCTAGCGACACCGACGCCCGCCCTATCAGGCCGGGCTTGGTACGCACCTTGCTGGGAAGGAAGCACCTCTTCGTGAAGGCAACCTCCACGGCGTCCGGCCGGCGCCGGATGCTGGACCACTCCCTGCTCGTCCTCGGCTCCGGCGCCCTCGCGACCGCCATGGCCGTCCTCACCCTCGGCCCCGGCGTCAGCTCCGCCTCCAGCCACCGCGAGGCCCCGCTGATCGCCGGCGACCCGCGCGCCGACAACACCGACGTGTACGCGTTCACCAGCCCCGACAAGTCCGACACCGTGACCCTGGTGGCGAACTGGATCCCCTTCGAGGAGCCCAACGGCGGGCCGAACTTCTACGCCTTCGGCGAGGACCTCCGCTACAACATCAAGATCGACAACACGGGTGACGGCAACGCCGACGTCACCTACACCTGGCGGTTCAAGAACCAGATCCGCGACGACGCTAACCAGTTCCTCTACAACACCGGCCAGGTGACCACCCTGGACGACCCGGACCTGAACTTCCGGCAGGTCTACGACCTCACCGAGACCCGCGGCAGCAAGACCAGGGTCCTGCTCGCCAACGTGCCCGCCGCAGCCTCCCGCGTCGGGCCGGCCTCGATGCCGAACTACGCCTCCCTGCGCGCCCAGGCCGTGCGGAGTCTGCCAGGAGGCGGGAAGGCGTTCGCCGGACAGGCCGAGGACCCGTTCTTCGCCGACCTGCGGGTCTTCGACCTCCTCTACGGCGGGAACCTGTCCGAGCGTGGGCAGGACACGCTGGCCGGCTACAACGTCAACTCCGTCGCCCTGCAGATCCCCAAGAAGTACCTGGCGCTGAACTACACCCCGTCGCGCAATCCGGTCGTGGGCATCTGGTCGACCACCGACCGCAAGGGCGTGCAGGTCTCCGACTCGCGTACCGGGCACGGCGACAAGTGGAAGCAGGTCTCCCGCCTGGGCAACCCGCTGGTCAACGAGGTCGTTGTCCCGCTGAAGTACAAGGACGCCTTCAACACCCTCAACCCCGACCAGGACCGCACCGTCCAGCCGGTCGTCGACAAGGTTCTCGACCCGATCCTGCCCAAGCTGATCCAGCAGGTCTACGGCGTCCCTGCCCCGCCCGCCCCGCGCAACGACCTCGCCGAGATCTACCTCACCGGCATCTGCAAGGCGTGCGGGCCGATCCAGGCCGACCTCAACGCCCACCGCCTCAACCGCGACGCCAACCTCCGCCGCATCGTGCCCGCCGAGGAACTGCGTCTGAACATGGCCGTACCCCCGGCCTCGAACCCGAACCGGTATGGCGTCCTCGCCGGCGACCTCGCCGGGTTCCCCAACGGACGCCGTCTGACCGATGACGTCATCGACATCTCCCTGCAGGCCGTCGAAGGCGCCGCCCAGACCGGACAGCTCATCCCCGCCCTTGCCGACGGCGACAAGGTGAACGCCAACGAGGTCCCCTTCGGCACCTCGTTCCCCTACCTGGCCCTGCCCCACACCAAGTCCGTCAACAGCGGACCCTCCGGCATGGCCATGAGCAAGGAGAGGTCGGCGGCCTCCCTCGGCGGCGTGGGAGCCGTCCTGCTCGCGGCGGCCGGATGGCGGATGCGCCGCCGCAACCGCGCCTGATGTGACGCCACCGCACCATCAAGGCTCCCGGGGCCGGACCACGCCCGGTCTGGCCCCGGGAGCGCGTCACTCACGCAGGAAAGACACTTTCAGATGACCCCTGACCCGCCCGCGCGCGGCCGACGCCGACTGACGAAAGTCGCCGTCACCCTCGTCCTGGGAACCGCGATGTTCGCCGCCGGAGCCGTACTCATCCAACCCGCCATCCCTGGCACACCTCCTTTCCCCGCCTCCGCACCTACCGGCACAGCCGCCCGGCCCGCGGCCCCGGCCGCGGCGCTCACCGCTCGCCTGGAGCGCCTGCCGGGCGACTGGAACACCTGGACGGCCCTCGGGATGACCCGCATCGAGCAGGGCCGCACTACCGCTGACCCCGCCCTTTATGCCGCGGCCGAGAAGGCCCTGCGCCGCTCTCTTTCCGTGCAGCCTGGCGGCAACAGTGGCGCCGAAACCGGCATGGCCGCGCTCGCCGCCGCCCGCCACGAGTTCACCGCCGCCCGCACCTGGGCCGAGAAGGCCATCACCAGCGACCCCTACAACCCGGCCGCGTACGGGGTCCTGGCCGACGCCCATACCCAGCTCGGCCACTACCGCGACGCCGAGCGGACCGTGCAGAAGATGAACGACCTGCGCCCCGACGCAGCCTCCCTGGCTCGCGCCTCCTACGTCTTCGAGCTGCGCGGCAGCACCGGGCGGGCGGCGGAACTGATGCGGCGTTCCCTGACCGCGGCCACCACCGACAGTGAGCGCGCTTTCGCCCACGCCTGCCTGTCCGGCCTCGCACTCGAGGACGGCGACGCGCGCCAGGCGCTCAGCGAAGCCGAACGAGGACTGCGAAAAGCACCGGCCGACCCCGCGCTCCTCGATGCCCGAGCACGCGCCCGCGCCGCCCTCGGTCAGACGAAACAGGCACGCGCCGACTGGCAGCACGCGACGGACATCGCACCCCTGCCGCACCTCCTGCTCGCCCTCGGCGAGACGCATCAGGCTCTCGGACACGACGAACAGGCCGAAGCCTCATACGCCCTGCTCAGGGCACAGGAAACCTTGCGTACCTCCGCCGGCGGCTCGCCGGACACCGACGCCATCCTCTTCGAAGCCGACCACGGCAGCCCCGTGCGCGCCGTGGCGATGGCCGAGCAGGCCCTGCGTACAAGGCCGTTCGTCGCCGTCCACGACGCCTACGCGTGGGCCCTGCACCGCGCCGGACGCAGCCAGGAGGCCCTCGCACACGCCGACCAGGCCCTCGCGCTTGGCACCCGCAACGCCCTGTGGCACTACCACCGGGCCGCGATCCACCACGCCCTGGGCAACAACCAGGCCGCCACCGCCGATCTACGGTCGGCACTCGGTCAGGCTCCCGCACTCAACCCGCTGCACGCCGCCCAGGCGCGTGCCCTGTCCAAGCGAATCGGCACCCAACCATGACCCCAGCCCACCGCACCGCCGCCACAGCCGCCGCCCTGCTCACCGCCGCCTGCAGCCTGACCACCCCCGCCGCAGCAGCCACGCCGGCCCACCCCCTGGGCAACTTCACCGTCAACTACCACACCGGCCTCGTCCTGCACCCAGACCGCATCGACGCCACCGTCATCGTCGACCGCGCCGAAATCGCCGCCCTCCAAGAACGCCCCCGCATCGACACCGACCACAACAACACCCTCACCAAAGCTGAAAGCACCCGGTACGCCCGCACCACCTGCACGGCACTGGCCGGCCAGCTCACCCTGGGCACTCCCGCAGGCCCCGCCCGATGGAACTCCAGGGCCGCGCAGCTCACCTGGGAACCCGGCGAAGCAGGACTCAAGAGCAGCCGACTCACCTGCGCCTACACCGCTCCCACCCCACTGGAGCGCGGCGGCGTCATCAACGTCGAGACTCACTACGACACCACCCGCATCGGATGGCGGGAGATCACCGCCAAGGGCATCGGACTGCGCATCACCGGAACCGATCTCCCCGCCACCTCACCCACACAAGAGCTGCGCCGCTACCCGCCGGACCCGCTTGCCGCACCACTGGACCAGCGCACCGCCGAACTGCACACCACCCCCGCCGACGGCACCACCGACACCCCCGCACCTGCAGCCGGCCCCACGGGAACAACCGCCGGCCGGATCGCGAACTGGTTCGACGCCCTCGTCTCCCGACACGAACTCACCCTCCCCGTCGGCCTCCTCGCCCTCCTCCTCGCCATCGTCCTGGGGGCCTCCCACGCCCTCCTGCCCGGCCACGGCAAGTCGATCATGGCTGCCTACCTCGCTGGACGCCGCGGAACCCGGCGCGACGCCGTCACCGTCGGCGCGACCGTCACCCTCACCCACACCGCAGGCGTCCTGATCCTCGGCCTCGCCCTCCCCACCGCCACCCACCTCGCAGGCGAAACCATCCTGGCCTGGCTCGGCCTGACCAGCGGACTCATCGTCACCGCCATCGGCCTATGGCTTCTGACCCGAGCCCTCCGCCACAAGCCCACCCACAGCCACCACCATCACTCCCACGGACACAGCCACCACCATCATCACCAGCACAGCCACCCTCACGAGCACGGACACGAACACGGGGGAAGCCACCATCCGGCTCCTTCCACGGCGACCCATACAGGCGCGCCTGAATCCGCTGCTGCCACCACGCGCACCCTCACCGCTCCAGCCCAGGCCCCTGCCTCGCGCAGAACGCACGAGCATGCGCCGTCCGAGCACACACACGCTTCTCGTCCTGCCGGGAAAGCAGGCCTGATCGGCATGGGCATCGCCGGGGGACTCGTGCCCAGCCCCTCCGCCCTCGTCGTCCTCCTCGGAGCCGTCGCGCTCGGCCGCACCGCCTTCGGCATTCTCCTCGTCCTCGCTTACGGCCTCGGGATGGCGGCCACCCTCGCCCTCGCCGGAATGCTCCTCCTCCACGTCAAACATCGCATCAAGAAGGCTGGCGACCGCCCCCGGCTGCGCTGGTTCGTAGGTACCGCCTCACGCATCGGACCGGTGGCCACCTCCGCCCTGGTCGTCGTCGTGGGGCTCGGGCTGGCCGTACGAGCTCTGGCCCCCTGAGGCCGTCCCTGTTCCGCCGCGCTCCACGCACTGCAGAGGAGACCCGTACGCCCCGGCGGCGACGCTCGCACCTGTCACCGACTGCACCTCGTGTGGCGGGGAGCGGCTCAGCGCCTGTCGCTATACGGCGGCCAGCTCAGGGCCTGGAGCGGCAGCCTGAGCGCGTGATCTGAGAGAGATCGTGAATGCGATCCCCTATGTCGACCGCAGCCGGATCCCGCGCCGCTCTGGAGAGGTCGGTCCTGGGATTGATACGTCGTCTCCTTGGGCGCTTGGTCCCTCGGGGCACCGTGTGATGCCGGCCGGTTCAACGATTTCGATGTAACGCGTTGTGGCCCGACATCCACATGACCCCCGCCGAAGGCGTCCGCGCCCACCTGGACCTCCAGGGCGGCACGCCGGGCGGCGTGCTGCTCCCCATCCACTGGGGCACCTTCAACCTGGCCCCGCACCCGTGGGCGGAACCGGGGGAGTGGACCCGCGACGCGGCGCGGGAAGCCGGGCAGGCGGTGGCCCTTCCCCGCCCCGGCCAGCCGTTCGAGCCCGCGGGGAAGGTGCCCGCGGATCCCTGGTGGCGCGCCGTCTCCCAGCCCCTGGCCCGCCCATGGCGCCGCCCGGAGCCCCCGGAGCCGCGCGGCGAGGCCCCCCGGCGCGACCTGGACCTGGCGGGCGACCGCTGACGACGCGCGGGGAGCGCTAGCGCGCGGTACCGACGGCCGTCCGGTCCTGGGCGGCGGCGCTGTCGAAGATCACGTGGGTGTCCGGGGAGGCGTGGGAGAGGGTGAGGAGGCCGATCGCGCAGACGGCGGCGACGATGAGGAGGACCAGGGCCGCGACGACGCAGCGGCGGCGGTACTCGCGGCGGCGCCAGCGGGCCTGCTCCTTGCGGTAGGTGGCCGTCGAGCCGTCGGGGACCGTCGCGGCGAGGCCGCTGAGGGCGCTGCGCAGGAGGGCCTCGGTGTCCGTGTTCACGTGGCGGTTCCCTCCATGAGGCTCGTCAGCTTCGCCATGCCCCTCGCCGTGTGCGACTTCACCGCCCCGACGGAGATCCGCATGGTCTCGGCGATCTCGGTCTCCTTGAGGTCGAGCCAGTACTTCAGGACCAGGACCTGGCGCTGTCGTGACGACAGGGTACGTAAGGCCGCGACGAGCGCGCGCTGGTCGTGGTCGAGGAGCACCTGCTGTTCGGCGGAGCGGACCAGGTCCTCTATTACCGCCTGCTCGAGGAGGCGGCCGCCGCCGGCGTCACCACCCTGCACTACGGCCTCGGCAGCGAGCGGGCCAAACGCTCCCGGGGCTGCGCGGTCACGGAGCAGCGCTGCCACGTGCTCCGGCTGAGGACCTCCTGACGTGACGTCCACCGCCGTGAAGGACGCGCGCGGCCGCGCCCCGGTGCTCCCGCGCGGGCCGGGTGTCTTCTGGTTCGGGCTGACGGAACTCGTCAAGGCCCTGGGCACCGGCTTCTTCTACCCCTTCTCCCTGCTGTTCTTCACCGAGCTGTCCGGGCAGTCGCTGCGCTCGGTCGGCCTGGTGCTGACCGTCACGGCGCTCGCGGTCCTGCCGGGGCTCTTCGCGGTCGGCCGGCTGGTGGACCGCCTCGGGCCGAAGCCCGTGCTCGTCGCGGCGGCCGTGCTGCGGGTCGCCTGCTTCGCGGGCGTCACCGCCTTCCGGGGCCTCGTCCCGCTCGTCGTGTGCACGCTGCTGCTCGCCCTCGGCAACCGCGCCGAGCAGGCGGCGAGCCCGCTGCTCGCGATCCGGCTGGCCCCGGAGGGGCAGCGCGGGCAGTGGCTCGCGCTGACCCGGGTCGCCTTCAACGCGGGGGTCGGCGCCGGGGCCCTCCTGGCCGCCGTGTTCGTCGTGGACACGGCGTCGGGGTTCGTGGTCCTCGGGGTCGTCAACGCCGTCGGATTCGCCCTCACCGCCCTGCTGTACCTCCGCGTGCCGCCGGGGCGGCCCTCCGAGGCGGCGCCGCGCCCGGGCCCGGCCGGCGGCGACGGCGTCCGCGCCGCGCCCTGGCGCGACCTGCCGTTCCTGCGGGCGGCGGGCGCCAACGCCGTGCTCCTGACCGCCGCCCTCGCGGTGGAGAGCGCCCTTCCCGTGTTCGTCCTGCGCGAGCTGCGGATGCCGTCGTGGACCGTGGGCGTGCTCTTCGCGGTCAACACCCTGCTGCTCACCGTGCTCCAGCTGCCCCTGAGCCGGTTCCTCGAACGGTTCCGGCCCGGACTCGTCCTCGCGGCCGGCGGACTGGCGTACGGGGCGCTGTACGCGGCCGCCCTGCTGGCCGGGAGCCTGTCGCACGGGACACGGATCGGGCTGCTGGTCGCGGGCATGGCCCTCTACACCCTCGGAGAGCTGGCCGTCTCCCAGGGCGCCATGCTGCTCCTGACGAGCCTGCCGCCCCAGCGGGCGCAGGGCTCCTACCTCGCGTTCAACCAGTTCTTCGCGGGCGGCGCCACGGCCCTCGCCCCGCTGCTCGTGGCCACCCTCCTCGCGAGCTTCCCGCTGACCCTGTGGTGGGTCCTGGCCGCCGGAAGCGTCCTCGCGGCGCTGCTCGCCCTGACGGTCCTCCACGCGGGAGCACCCGCCGGGCGCCCTTCCTCCTCGCACGACTGACCGAACCCGGGCCGCCGAGCATGCTCCGTTTCCCGGCCGGTGGGGTAGATACCGGGCAGGGGAACGACACACCGTGCGGCAAGGGGGAGACCGTGGGGGAAGCGGTGCTCATCTTCGTAGGAATCATGCTTGTTTGCGTGTTCCTCGGAACCGTCTTCGACTCGTCCGGCTCGTCGTCGAGCAAGGACAAGGACAAGGACAAGGACGGCGGGGCCGGCGGCAGCGGGAGCGGCTGCGGGGGCTGCGGAGGAGGCTGCGGGGGCTGCGGCGGGTGAGCGACGCGCGGGGGCCCACCACGCCGCCGCTCAGCCGTCCGGGAGGCTGCGGGGGCCCGCGCAGTGGGCCCCCGTCTCCTCCACCCGGCGGCGCAGCTCCCGGTCGGCCGTGATCACCAGACACGGCCGGCCCCGGGCCCCGCGGGCCAGCTCGGCGATCAGGTCGTCGCCGCTGCCCGGCGCGTCCTCCACCCGCACACCCGGCACGGACCCGACGCCGCGGGCCCGGCCCTCGACCACCAGCACGATCTCGTACGGCCCCGGGAACGGCCCGTCGGCGGGCCCGCCGTGCGCGGCCAGCCGGTCCCGCAGGCGCTCCGCGGCGCCCCGCCGGTCGCGCCACCAGCCGTCCGGCACGGAGCCCACGACGTTGGCCCCGTCCACGACGAGCAGCGGACGGCGGGAGGGCTCGGCTTCGGCGTTCATGCGCCCAGGATGACAGCCACATCCCACCCCCAAGCGCTCACGCTCCGTGACGGAGGGGGGTCGGGGAGGCGGTCCGGGACCCCTCCGGGGGATTCCGCTCGGCGGTGCACCGGGCGCGTTTCCGCAGAGAGGAGAGGTCAATTGGCCTCTCCGCCCTCTTTCGTACGGTTCCGCTCCTCGACAACTCCTGGGCCAAACAGGCGACTTTCAGCCAATCGATATCGGCCGTCGATCGAGAGGTCGGTAGCAGATTCCCCAGGTCTACGGGCAAGTTTGCCAACTACACACCACACACGAACGGTTGACGACTACAGTGTGTGGTCGCTGATCATCGGTAGGCTCATCGCACCTGCCGTCCCCGACCGCAGCCTCCCCCGCACCACCCCCCAACCCCCCAGCCCACGAGTACCCGCAAGCACCCCTCAGTACGCCGATTTCCCGGGCACGTACCAAGGACATCCATGTCACAACTTCGCGCACCCGCCCCGCGGTCCGACCGCCGCGAGGGCGGGCGGCACGGCCGTTCGGGCGCCCGCACCACGACCACCGGCGCCAGCCAGACCAGGCCCGCGACGGCCGCCCCCGTCGAAGTCCGCATACGCCCCCAGCTGTTGCGCACCTCGGTCCTGCCCGCCGTCGCCGTCGCCCTCGGCGGCGCCGCCGCCGTGCTCTTCACCCTCCGCTCCACCGGCACCGCCCCGACGCCCGGCCTGTGGGCCGCGCTCACCGGCGCCGCCGCCCTCACCGTCGCCTCGGTGACGGCCGCCGCACTCGGCGCCGACCGCGCCGCCCGGGCCGTCCTGGACCGGGTCGGCGCGCTGCGCCGCGACGCCACCCAGACGCAGGGCGAACTCCGTACGGTCGTCGAACAGTTGCGCCGCGGCGAGGACCTGGCCCCCCGGCCCGCCCTCCCCGACACCACCCACGGCGACGAGTTCGACCGGCTCGGCGCCGAGCTCGCCCGCTCCCACGAGGCGGCCGTCGCCGCCGTCGTCCAGGCCTCCCGCCTCTCCTCCAGCGTCGGCAACGAGCAGAAGGTCGAGGTCTTCGTGAACCTCGCCCGACGGCTCCAGTCCCTCGTCCACCGCGAGATCCAGCTCCTCGACGAGCTGGAGAACGAGGTCGAGGACCCCGACCTGCTCAAGGGCCTCTTCCAGGTCGACCACCTGGCCACCCGCATCCGCCGCCACGCCGAGAACCTCGCCGTCCTCGGCGGCGCGATCTCCCGCCGCCAGTGGTCCAACCCGGTCACCATGACCGAGGTGCTCCGCTCCTCCATCGCCGAGGTCGAGCAGTACCCCCGCGTCAAGCTCGTCCCGCCGATCGACGGCACCCTGCGCGGCCACGCCGTCGCCGACGTCATCCACCTCCTCGCCGAACTCGTCGAGAACGCCACGGTCTTCTCCGCGCCGCACACCACCGTGCTGCTGCGCGCCCAGTACGTCACCGCCGGCCTCGCCATCGAGGTGGAGGACCGCGGCCTCGGCATGCCGGTCGTCGAGCAGAACAAGATGAACGCCCTGCTCGCCGACCCCGACCAGGTCAACGTCGCCCACCTCCTCCAGGACGGCCGCATCGGCCTGTTCGTGGTCTCCGCGCTGGCCCGGCGCCACGGCATCGCCGTCCGCCTCCAGTCGAACATCTACGGCGGGATCCAGGCCGTCCTCGTCCTCCCGCAGGGCATCCTCGGCGCCGACCCCGAGGGCCTCGCCCAGCACGAGCGCCAGACCGCCGCGGTCACCGGCGCCACCCCGCAGCAGCACCCGCAGCACCCGCAGCAGCCCCAGCAGCCGCAGCAGCCCCAGATCCCGGCACAGGCCCCGCAGGCCCCCGCCCCGCAGCCCCTGCACGCGCAGCACGTCGAGCCGCCGCGGCCCCGGGGCGACGCCCCGACCACGCAGCTCGCGCCGGTCACGGCCGCCGACCCCGCCCCCGTACCCACGGAGGCCCCGGCGCCGGAGCCGTACGCCTACCGGCCGCCCGCCCCGGCGGCGCCGCCCGCCCCGGAACGTCCCTACACCCCGGCGGGCTTCGGCTCCGTGCCGCCGGCGGCACGGCCCGAGGCGCCCGGCCGGCCCGACCTGCCCAAGCGGCGCGCCCAGGAGCACCTCGTCCCCCAGCTGCGCGACGAGCCGCAGGCCCGTCCCGCCGAGGAGCACGCCCTGCACGACCCCGGCCTGATGGCCGCCTTCCAGCGTGGGATCGGCCTCGCCGAATCCCAGCCCACCCCCCAGGAGTCGCTGCGTCACGGCGACGCGCACAAGGAGTAGACACACAATGGCGAGCAATGTGCCGAACGGCCATTCCTCGGATCTCGACTGGCTGCTGAGCGGTCTGGTCCAGCGGGTCCCGTACACCCGCAGCGCGGTCCTGCTCTCCTCCGACGGCCTGGTGAAATCCGTCCACGGGCTCGACCTCGACGCCGCCGACCACATGGCGGCCCTCGCCTCCGGGCTCTACTCGCTCGGCCGCAGCGCCGGCGTCCGGTTCGGCGACGGCGGCGAGGTCCGCCAGGTCGTCGTGGAGCTCGACTCGACCCTGCTCTTCGTCTCCACCGCCGGCTCCGGCACCTGCCTGGCCGTCCTCGCCGGGCGCGAGGCCGACGCCGCCGTCCTCGGCTACGAGATGGCGATGCTGGTCAAGAGCGTGCGCCCGTACCTGATGACGCCCGCCCGGCAGGCGGCCGCAGCGGCGGGTGGCGCCGGTCAGTGAACGCCTCACTCCCGCAGGAAGGGCCCTGGCTCGACGACGCGGCCGGCCGGCTGATCCGCCCCTACACCGTCAGCGGCGGACGGACCCGGCCCACCACCTCGCTCGACCTGCTCTCCCTGGTGATGGCGACCGGCTCCGGCCCCCTGCCCCACATGGGCCCCGAGCACGGCCTGGCCCTCGGGCTGTGCGGCGGGCCCACCTCGGTGGCCGAGATCGCGGCGCACTTAAGGCTGCCGGCGGCCGTCACCAAGGTCCTCCTCTCCGACCTCGTGGACTGTGGCGCCCTCACCGCGCGGGCCCCCCGCTTCCACGCCAACCCATCCGACCGTTCCTTGCTGGAGGCAGTGCTCGATGGCCTACGACAGCGGCTCTGAACGCCATGACGGTCTCGCGGCCGATCCCTTCCCCACCGCGCTGAAGATCCTGGTGGCGGGCGGTTTCGGCGTGGGAAAGACGACCTTCGTCGGAGCGGTGAGCGAGATCGAACCGCTCAGCACGGAGGAGCTGCTGACCTCGGTCAGCGCCGCCACCGACAGCCTGGAGGGCGTGGAGAACAAGACCACGACCACCGTGGCCATGGACTTCGGCCGGATCACCCTCGACGACCGCAACGTCCTCTACCTCTTCGGCACCCCGGGCCAGGAGCGGTTCTGGTTCATGTGGGACGAGCTGTCCGAGGGCGCGCTCGGCGCGGTCGTCCTCGCCGACACCCGCCGCCTCCAGGAGTGCTTCTCGGCGATCGACTTCTTCGAGCGCCGGGGCATCTCCTTCGTGGTGGCGGTCAACGAGTTCGACGGCGCCTTCCGCTACGACCGGGACGAGATCCGGCAGGCCCTCGACCTCGACGCCCTGGTGCCGATCGTCCTCTGCGACGCCCGGATCTCCAGCTCCGCCATCAGCACGCTGCTGACCCTCGTCCAGCACCTCCTCAACTCGACACCGGCCAGCGAGCCGAGCTTCGGAGTCACGCCATGACCTACGACCCGACCGGTCACCTCCTCCTGACCCCCATCGACAAGGAGGCCCCGGACCGGGTCCGGCGGCTGCGCGAACTGGGCCTGGGGGAGCGCCCGGACCCGGCCTTCGACGAGTTCGCGCAGCGGCTCGCCGAGATCACCGGCGCCCCGTTCTCGATGGTCAACTTCATCGACGAGAACCGGCAGTTCTTCGCCGGGCTGCACACCCCGGGCGGCTCCCACTCGGGCAGCGACCTGGGCGCGGCGGCGGCCGGCACCGGCGGCGTCGGCCGCTTCATGGCCCGCGACCACGGGTACTGCCCGCACGTCGTGGTCCGGCGCAAGGCACTCGTCCTGGAGGACGTCTGCGACTACCCGCGCTTCGCGGGCAACCCGGTCGTCGACGAGATCGGCATCCGGTCCTACATGGGCGCGCCGCTGATCGACCGGACCGGCGTGGCGCTCGGCACGATCTGCGTGGTCGACACCGACGTCCGGCCCTGGGGCCGTTCCGGCCTGGAGACCATCAAGCAGATGGCGGCGGAGCTCGTCGAGCAGATCCACCGTCGCGAGGACGGCCGGTTCTGACCCGCGTCCGCGCGTGGGCGAGGGCCCGTACGGCACACCGCCGTACGGGCCCTCGCGTTTCTCCGGTGTCTCAGACGGGAGCGGGCTCCGGTTCCGGGGTGCGGACCAGGTCGGAGAGCCGCTCCGACCAGCTGCCCTTGTCCTGGCCGAGGGCGACCTCGCCGAGCCGCAGGAGCTGGATGTCCGAGGTGCCGGCCGGCGCGAAGATGTGGTGCGCGTCGCGGAGGTAGCGCTCGATGGAGCGGTCGGTGAAGAGGCCGGCGGCGGCGTGGATCTCCATGGCGTTGCGGCCGGAGTCGATGGCCGATTCGACGTTCACCAGCTTGGCGTTCATCAGCTCGGTGTCGCAGGAGAGACCCTGGTCGAGCAGGTGCACCGCGTGGTACGCGGCGAGCCGGGCGGTCATCAGGCGGGACTGCATCTGACCCAGCTTGAGCTTCACCGTGGGCAGCGCGGACAGCGGCTCGCCGTAGCGGATCCGCTCGCTGGCGAAGCGGGTGGTCTCCTCCAGGATCGCGGTGTGGATGCCGAGGGAGACGGCGGTGAGGTTGGCCCGGCCGTAGAGCACGCTGGAGGAGTACGCGACGGCGAGGCCGTCGCCCTCGTCGCCCAGCCGGTTGGCGGCCGGGACCCGGCAGTCCTCGAAGATGAGCTCGCCGAAGCTGAAGCCGTGCAGGCCCATGGCCGGCTGCTGCGGGCCGAGCCGGAAGCCCGGGCGGTCGGACTCGACGAGGAAGGCGGTGAGCCCCTTCGACCCGGGTCCGGTTCTGACCACGACGCCGTGCAGATCGCCGACGTGGCTGTTTCCGACGTAGATCTTGCTGCCGTTGATGATGTAGTCGTCGCCGTCGCGGACGGCGCTCGCCTCCATGCCGAGGACGTGGCCGCCGGAGTCCGGCTCGGTGACCGCGATGGTCGGCAGGCACTCGCCCGAGGCGACCTTCGGCAGCCAGGTCTTGCGCTGGGCGTCGGAGCCGAAGTGGACGATCTTCGCGGTGCCCAGCTGGGAGGCCTGCACCATGGCGCCCATGGCTCCGCTGACCCGGGACAGCTCCTCGATGATGATCGTCTTGGCGAGGTGGCCCGCGCCCATGCCGCCGTACTCCGGGCTGATCGTCGCGCCCAGCCAGCCCTGGGCGGCGATGAGCCGGGACAGCTCGTGGTGGACCGTGCGGGAGGCCTCCATCTCGGCTATGCGGGGGCGCACCTCCCGCTCGGCGAAGTCGCGCACGGTCTCGCGCAGCCGATGATGGAGCCGGCTGCTGAAGTAGCTGTCCATACGAGTACCTCCCTGCGAAACGCCTGTCCGGCGGGGTCCGGACAGGTGGTGCATCGGCGGTGGTCCCGTCCCGAACAGGCCGACCCGTTCATGGTGTTGATCTTTCAGGGGTGGATCAATATCGCCCCCGTATTTGTCCGAAACCTGTGCTGTTGACGATCACTTCCGACTGTGTTGCGGGTGATCTGGAGCCCTGGCGTCCGCCCAGGGCTCCCATGGAGGGGCGAATTCTTGCCACGTTCCGGAGGCACGTGCCGCCGCCCGACGTCGCGCCCCGGAGTGACCCCCGTAAAGCGGTTCGTGACCATCGGGGGAAGTGCGGTATGGTTCTCTTGCACGACGGGCCAGGGGAAACCCCAGGTCAGACGGGTAACGGGACGTGGCGCAGCTTGGTAGCGCACTTGACTGGGGGTCAAGGGGTCGCAGGTTCAAATCCTGTCGTCCCGACTCGAGAGAGTCGTTGGCCGAGGGGCCGTTTCAGAGTCATCTGAAACGGCCCCTTCGGCGTTTCCGGGGACCGGTTCGGCGAGTGAGGTGGGCATCCCGTGCGGATGCGCCCCGGAGCCCGATGCGGTCGGCACCGAGGGCGATTACCGCGTAGCCCGTGAGCCCGTGAGCCCGTGCGTCGGCGGTCGGCTGCGCCAGGATATCGGCCTCATGGAAGAAATTGAAGAGATCATGCAAAAGATGCACGTGATCTGAGGTGAGGGTGGGGGCGTGCGACGCGACCCCACCGATCGAGGTGCACCCCCGGGCGCGGCGCCCCCCGGCCCGACCTGGCGGACCTGGCGTATCGGGTCTGCGAGGAGCGCAGGCGGCGGGCACTTGTCGAGCAATTACGAAACTGGCGCGATATCTTGCGTTCACTTGTTGCGGGTGGTTGAGTGTGCCGCGCCCCACAACGCAGTCGCCGACCTCGGTGGGGCGACCTCCACGTTCTTGCCCGAAGGGGACCACTCGATGAGAAGTGCCAGGCTCCGCCGTGCCCGCCGCGCCAGCGCGGTCACCCTCGTCTCCGCGATGACACTGACCGCTCTCGCCGCTTGCGGCACGAGCAGCAGCAGCGACAACGGCACCGACGGTGCTTCGCAGCCGACCGGCTCGTCCGACGCCTCCGCCCCGCTCGATCCGAAGACGAAGGTCACGCTCACGATCGACTGCATGCCGCCGGCGGCGAAGGCGGCCGAGCTGAAGGAGTGGAAGGAGGACGTCGCCGAGTTCAACAAGACGTATCCGAACGTGACCATCGAGGGCCGGTCCACGCCGGGTCAGTGCCTGGAGCCCCCGCGCTTCACCGCGATGCTGAAGGCGAAGTCGCAGCCCGACGTCTTCTACACGTACTTCACCGACCTGCCCCAGGTCCTCTCGGAGAACGGCGCCGCCGACATCTCCGCGTACGTCAACGACAAGACGGTCCCGGCACTCAAGGACATCGACCCCGACGTCCTCGGCTCCCTCAAGCAGGACGGCAAGCTCTACGGCCTCCCCACCAGCAACTACACGATGGGCCTGCTGATCAACCGCAAGCTCTTCAAGGACGCCGGCCTGGACCCGGACGCCCCGCCGCGCACCTGGGACGAGGTCCGGGCCGCGGCGAAGAAGATCGCCGCGCTCGGTGACGGGGTCGCCGGCTTCGGCGAGTACTCCGCCGCCAACACCGGCGGCTGGCACTTCACCGCCCAGCTGTACAGCCTCGGCGGGGACGTCGTCGACGCGAGCGGCACCAAGGCGGCCTTCAACGACGAGCTCGGCAAGCAGGTCGTGAGGAACCTCCACGCCATGCGCTGGGAGGACGACAGCATGGGCAAGACCCAGCTGCTCAAGTGGGGCGACCTCCAGAAGCAGATCGCCACCGACAAGCTCGGCATGTTCCTCGCCGCCCCCGACGACATCGCCTACATGGTCCAGCAGCTCGGCGCGACGTACGAGAACTTCGGCATGGGCCCGATACCGGGCGGCAGGAACACACTCGCCGGCGGCAACAACTACATGGTCAAGCAGGGCATCTCGTCCGACAAGATCAAGGCCGCCGTCGCCTGGCTCAACTTCAAGAACCTCACCGTCGGCAAGGGCCAGTTCGACTGGGCCCGCACCAAGGCCGACAAGCTCCCGGTCGGCATCCCCCAGCCGAACTTCTGGCTGAACGAGTCCAAGACCAAGGACGACGCGGCCCGCGTGGAGCACGCCACCATGCCGGTCGCGAACTTCAAGACCTTCATGGACAACCCCGTCCCGGGCAAGGCCGAGCCGCCGAAGGCCCAGGAGATCTACAAGATCCTCGACAACGTGATGTCGGGCGTCCTGACGAACGAGGCCGCCGACATCGACAAGCTGCTGTCGACCGCGGAGACGCAGGTCAACCAGGTCCTGGCCAACCAGTGACGGCACCGGGCGGGGCGGACGTGACGCCCGTCCGCCCCGCCCGGCCTCCCACCCCGCCAGTGGACACGGCAGTCCCGTACCAAGGAGCACGCATGTCGGCCCCCAGCCTGACCCCGAGCAAGACGGGGCGTCCCCGCCACCCCGAGCGGCGCCCAGAGGGGCCCGCGGCCCCCGGCGGCGCCTTCGCCAAGAGCCTGCGGCGCAATCTGACGGCCCACGGTTTCCTCATCGGTGCCGTCGTCTGTTTCGCCCTGTTCTCCTGGTACCCGATGGTCAGGGAGTTCCTCCTGGCCTTCCAGAAGACCGAGAGCGGCGAGTCCGTCTGGGTCGGCCTGGACAACTTCCGCACCGTCTTCGACGATCCGGCCTTCTGGCAGGCCTGGGGCAACACCCTCTGGTACACCGCCCTCGCCCTCGTGCTCGGCTTCCTGGTCCCCTTCGCCCTGGCGATCACGATCAACGAGTTCCGGCACGGCAAGGGGTACCTGCGGCTCCTCGTCTACCTGCCCGTGATGCTGCCGCCGGTCGCCGCCGTCCTCCTCTTCCAGTACCTGTACGACCCCGGATACGGCCTCCTCAACGAGCTGCTCGGCTTCCTCCACCTGCCCGGGCAACAGTGGCTCCAGGACGCCGACATCGCGATGTTCTCCCTCGTCATCGCCTCGACGTGGATGAACATGGGCGGCGCCACCCTGATCTACCTCGCCGCGCTGCAGGGCATCCCCGGCGAGCTGTACGAGGCGGCCGAGCTCGACGGCGCCGGCCTCCTCCGCAAGATCTGGCACGTGACGATCCCGCAGACGCGCCTGATCCTCTCGCTGATGCTGCTGATGCAGATCATCGCGACCATGCAGGTGTTCGTCGAGCCGTTCCTGCTCACGGGCGGCGCCGGCCCGGAGGGGTCCACGACCACGGTCGTCTACCTCATCTACCAGTACGCGTTCAACTTCAACAACTACGGCGCCGCGGCGGCCCTCGGCCTGCTCCTGCTCGTACTGCTCGCCGGGTTCTCGGCCGCGTACGTCAAGCTCAGCCGCGCCGAGGAAGAGTAGGACCGGGAGACCAGCATGTCCACACGTACGCTCATCTCACCGGCCGTGCTCGCCAAGCGCCGCGGCAAGCGCCTGTACTGGAGCGCCTTCGCCCTGGTCACCGGCGGCTTCACCCTGGTGTTCCTCGGCCCGTTGTACTGGCTGATCTCCAGCGGGTTCAAGGACACCCAGGAGGTCGTCCGGACACCGCCGACGCTGGTGCCGGAGAGCTTCACCCCGGAGAACTACAGCCGGGCCTGGGAGGTCATGGACCTCTCCTCCCTCCTCCTCAACACCTTCTACTACGCCTTCGGCGCGCTCGCCTTCCAGCTGATCCTCGACGTGGCGGCGGCGTACTCGCTCTCCAAGCTGCGCCCGGTGCTCGGCAAGGCGATCCTCGGCATGATGCTCGCCACCCTGATGATCCCGGCGACCGTCCTCGTCGTCCCGCAGTACCTCACGGTCCTCGACGTGCCGATCGTCGAGCGGAACCTGCTGAACTCCCCGTGGGCGATCTGGCTGCCGTCCGTCACCAACGCGTTCAACATCTTCCTGCTGAAGCGGTTCTTCGACTCGATCCCCAAGGAACTGCTCGACGCCGCGTCCATGGACGGCGCGAGCCCGATGAGGATCCTCCGGTCGATCGTCCTGCCGATCTCCCGCCCGATCCTCGGCGTGGTGTCGATCTTCGCGGTCGTCGGGGTCTGGAAGGACTTCCTGTGGCCGATGCTGACCCTGCCCGATCCGGCGAAGCAGACCCTCAACGTGGGCATCTACTCGCTCTCCAACGGGGTCCCGGTCAACGTCCTCATCGCCGCCCTCACCATCGCCTCCCTCCCCACGCTGATCGTCTTCCTGATCTTCCAGCGCAACATCATGGGCGGTCTCACCGCCGGCAGCCTCAAGGGCTGACGAGCTCCCCGCCCCGCCCCGAGCCTCCGCCGCCGTCCCGGGCCCATCCCGTCCCGCACTCCGGGACGGCGGCGGAGCACCCCTCCCTGCCTTCCTGCCCGAAAGGACCGTTCCGTGGCAGCCCCCATCCCGACCCGCACCGCCGACTGGTGGCGCGACGCCGTCATCTACCAGGTGTACCCGCGCAGCTTCGCCGACGGCGACGGCGACGGCACCGGTGACCTCGCGGGCGTCCGGGCGAGACTGCCCCACCTCGCCGGACTCGGAGTCGACGCCGTCTGGTTCACCCCCTGGTACGCCTCCCCGATGGTCGACGGCGGCTACGACGTCGCCGACTACCGGGCCATCGACCCCTCCTTCGGCACCCTCGCCGAGGCCGAGAAGCTCATCGCCGAGGCCGCCGCACTCGGCCTGCGCGTCATCGTCGACATCGTCCCCAACCACGTCTCCGACCGGCACGCCTGGTTCCGCGAGGCCCTCGCCGCCGGCCCCGGCAGCCCCGAACGCGCCCGCTTCCACTTCCGGCCCGGCCGCGGCGAGAACGGCGAACTCCCGCCCAACGACTGGCCGTCCCAGTTCTCCGGCTCCACCTGGACCCGGGTCCCCGACGGCGAGTGGTACCTCCACCTCTTCACCCCCGAACAGCCCGACCTCAACTGGGCCCACCCGGACGTCCGCCGGGAACACGAGGAGGTCCTCCGCTTCTGGTTCGAACGCGGCGTCGCCGGCGTCCGCATCGACTCCGCCGCGCTCCTCACCAAGGAACCCGGGCTCCGCGACTTCACCGAGGGCGTCGACCCCCACCCGTACATCGACCTCGACGAGATCCACGACGTCTACCGCTCCTGGCGGGCGATAGCCGACGAGTACGGCGGCGTCTTCGTCGGCGAGGTCTGGCTCCCCGACGCCGAGCGCTTCGCCCGCTACCTCCGCCCCGACGAACTCCACACCGCCTTCAACTTCAACTTCCTCGCCTGCCCCTGGGAGCCGGACCGGCTGCGCCGCACCATCGACTCCACCCTCGCCGAACACGCCCCCGTCCAGGCCCCCGCCACCTGGGTGCTGTGCAACCACGACGTCACCCGCACCGCCACCCGCTACGGCCGCGCCGACACCGCCTTCGACTTCGCCGCCAAACGCTTCGGCACCCCCGCCGACCTGGAGCTCGGCACCCGCCGCGCCCGCGCCGCCGCCCTGCTCACCCTCGCCCTGCCCGGCTCCGTCTACCTCTACCAGGGCGAGGAACTGGGCCTCCCCGAGGCCGACATCCCGCTCGACCGCATCCAGGACCCCATGCACTTCCGCTCCGGCGGCACCGACCCCGGCCGCGACGGCTGCCGCGTCCCCCTTCCCTGGGAGGCCGAGGCGCCCTCGTACGGCTTCGGCAACGGTACGGACCCCTGGCTGCCGCAGCCCGCCGACTGGGCCCGCTACGCCGTCGACCGGCAGAGCGCCGACCCCGACTCGATGCTCACCCTCTACCGCGCCGCCCTCGCCCTGCGCCGCACCGAACCCGGCTTCGGCGACGGCACCCTCAGCTGGCTGCCGGCCCCCGACGGCGTCCTCGCCTTCACCCGCGACTCCGGCCTGACGTGCGTCGTCAACCTCTCCGCCGGCCCGGTGGACCTCCCCGCCCACCAGACCCGGCTGCTCGCCAGCGGCCCGCTGGACCCGGCCGGCACCCTCCCCCCGGACACGGCCGTCTGGCTGCGCGCCTGAACCCCGGGGCCGCTTCGGCGGCGCCGACGGTCGGGGATGCGTCGAGCGCGCAAATCGGCTTGCTGAAAAGGCCCGGTGAACGCAATCGACTTGCATAAATTGCGCTAGAGTTGCGTTCATGACGCGACGACTTGCTCAGGTGGCGAAGAAGGTGGGGGTCAGCGAGGCCACGGTGAGCCGTGTCCTCAACGGCAAGCCCGGGGTCTCCGAGGCGACCCGGCAGTCCGTGCTGACGGCGCTCGACGTGCTCGGCTACGAGCGGCCGACCCAGCTGCGCGGCGAGCGGGCCAGACTCGTCGGCCTCGTCCTCCCGGAGCTCCAGAACCCCATCTTCCCGGCCTTCGCCGAGGTCATCGGCGGTGCGCTCGCCCAGCAGGGGCTCACCCCGGTCCTCTGCACCCAGACCAAGGGCGGCGTCTCCGAGGCCGACTACGTGGAACTGCTGCTGCAGCAGCAGGTGTCCGGCGTGGTCTTCGCCGGCGGACTGTTCGCCCAGGCGGACGCGCCGCACGAGCACTACTACCGGCTGGCGGAGCGCAACATCCCGGTCGTCCTCGTCAACGCCTCCATAGAAGGGCTCGACTTTCCCTGCGTCGCGTGTGACGACGCCGTCGCGATCGAGCAGGCGTGGCGCCACCTCGCGTCCCTCGGGCACGAGAACATCGGGCTCGTCCTGGGGCCCGAGGACCACGTGCCGTCCCGTCGCAAGCTCGAAGCGGCCCGCGTGGCGGCCGCGGCCGCGGGCCTGACCTGGGACGACGCGTTCTGCGAGCGGTCCGTCTTCTCCCTGGAGGGCGGGCAGGCCGCGGCGACGCGCCTGCTCGGCCGGGGCGTCACCGGCATCGTCTGCGGCAGCGACCCGCTGGCGCTGGGCGCGATCAGGGCCGCCAGGCGGCGCGGCCTCTCCGTGCCCGCGGACGTCTCGGTCGTCGGCTTCGACGACTCCGCCTTCATGACCGTCACCGAACCGCCGCTGTCGACGGTGCGTCAGCCCATCGAGGCGATGGGGCGTGCCGCGGTGGACCTGCTGATCGCCCAGATCCAGGGCACCCAGCACCACCTGGGGGAGCTGCTCTTCGAGCCGGAGCTCGTGGTCCGCGGCTCGACGGCCCCTCCGCCGGCGCGCTGATCCCCGGAGCGCCCGCCCGCTTCTCTCCCCACGGCACGTCCGACAACCGAACAGCAAGGCCCTGACGGCACCGGTATTCCGCACTGAGCGGCGCGATACCGGTGCCGTCGGCGTTTCCACGAGACGTCGGCTGTCTGCAATCGAACGAGACCCGTTGACAAAGACGTCATCCAGTAGAAACCTTGCGGGCTGGCGGCGCAAATGAGCCACAGGGTTACTCAAGAACACGGCCAGCCGCCTTTCGAATCGTGTCGGAGTCATGACGGGTCCCAGAGCGCGTGATCCTGCCGAACTCCCCCCGGCCTCCTGTGTGTCACCCGACAGGGGCTGTTCCGGACGAAGACGGACCACGGGCCCGGCCCGCATCGCGGAGAGGTCACCATGAGAGGCACACACCCGAGCAGGCGGTTGGGGGTCGGTCTGCTGACAGCGGGCCTGATCTCCGTAGGACTGCTCCCCGTCCCCGCGCAGGCCGCGGCGGACACCAACCTCGCGCTCGGTCGAGCCGCGACGGCCGGCGGCGCCAACGGCGGCTACCCGGCGTCCCACGTCAGCGACGGAAGCCAACAGTCCTACTGGGAAGGCCCGTTGGGCTCCTTCCCGCAGTGGGTGCAGGTCGACCTGGGCACCCAGGTGGACCTCGACCGCCTCGCGCTCAAGCTGCCGACCGGCTGGGAGGCGCGCAACCAGTCCCTCGCCGTCCTCGGCAGCGCCGACGGCACGACGTTCAGCACCATCACCGCCGCCCAGGCACGGGCGTTCGACCCGTCCGCGGCCAACACGGTGAACATCGACCTGCCGTCGGCCACCGCCCGGTTCGTCCGCGTCCAGGTGGGCTCCAACACCGCCTGGAACGCCGCCCAGCTCTCCGAGCTGGAGGTCTACGGCGAGACCGGAGGCGGCGAGGACCCGGGCGACCCGCCGCCGGTCACCGGCACGAACCTGGCCCGCGGCAAGCCCGTCGAGGCCACCTCCACGACCCAGAACTACGCGGCGGGCAACGCCAACGACGACAACACGTCCACCTACTGGGAGTCCGCCGGCTTCCCCGCCTCGCTCACCGTCGACCTGGGCTCCGACGCCGACGTCCAGGCCGTGGTCGTCAAGCTCGACCCGGGCTCCGCCTGGGGCCCGCGGACCCAGTCCCTGGAGGTCCTCGGCCGCGCCTCCGACGCCACGGGCTTCACCACCCTGAAGGCGCGCGCCGACTACGCCTTCAACCCGTCGTCGGGCCAGAACACCGTCACCATCCCGGTCACCGGCCGCGTCTCGGACCTGCGGCTGACCGGCTTCTCCAACTCCGGTGCCCCCGGCGCCCAGGTCGCGGAGATCCAGGTGCTCGGCACGGCCGCGCCCGCCCCGGACTTCGTCGTCAACGAGCTCACCTGGGAGCCGTCCACCCCGTCCGAGGCCGACGACGTGACCGCCAAGGTCACCGTCCGCAACGCCGGCACCGCGGCGGCCCCGGCCACGACGGCGAACGTCAGCGCCGAGGGCACCGTCGCGGGCTCGGCCCCGGTCCCCGCGCTCGCCGCCGGACAGTCGGCGACCGTGAACGTCCCCCTGGGCAAGCGGCCGATGGGCTCCTACACGGTCTCGGCGGCCGTCGACCCGACGGACACCGTCCCCGAGCTCGACAACGGCAACAACAGCCGCACCGCGACGAACAAGCTGACCGTCACGCAGACCCCGGGCCCGGACCTGACGGTCACCGGCATCACCCCCAACCCGTCCACCCCCGCGGTCGGCGCGCCCGTCTCCTTCACGGTCGCCGTCAAGAACCGCGGTACGTCCTCCGTCCCGGCGGGCAGCGTCACGCGCCTCACCGTCGGGTCCACCACCCTGAACGGCACCACCCCGGCCATCGCCGCGGGCGCCACCGCGGACGTCGCCCTCAGCGGCACCTGGACGGCCACCGACGGCGGCGTCAACCTCACCGCGACCGCCGACGCCACCGGCACCGTCGCCGAGACCAACGAGAACAACAACGTCTTCGGCCGGTCCCTCGTCGTCGGACGCGGCGCCGCCGTGCCGTACACCGAGTACGAGGCCGAGGACGCGCGCTACCGCGGCACCCTGCTGTACACCGACTCCACCCGCCCGTTCGGCCACACCAACTTCGCCACCGAGTCCTCGGGCCGCGAGTCGGTGCGCCTCAACGCGCAGGGCGACTACGTGGAGTTCACCTCCACCAATGCCGCCAACTCCATCGTCGTGCGCAACTCGATCCCCGACGCGCCGGGCGGCGGCGGCCAGGAGGCCACCCTCAGCCTCTACGCGAACGGCCAGTTCGTCCGCAAGCTGACCCTCTCCTCCAAGCACAGCTGGCTGTACGGCACCACCGACCAGCCGGAAGGGCTCACCAACACCCCCGGCGGGGACGCGCGGCGCCTCTTCGACGAGTCCAACGCCCTGCTGACCCAGTCCTACCCGGCCGGCACCACGTTCCGGCTCCAGCGGGACGCCGGCGACAACGCCGCCTTCTACGTCGTCGACCTGATCGACCTGGAGCAGGTCGCCCCGCCGGCCGCGAAGCCCGCCGAGTGCGTCTCGATCACCCAGTACGGAGCCGTGCCCAACGACGGCATCGACGACACCGACGCCCTCCAGCGCGCCGTCACCGCCGACCAGAAGGGCGACATCCCCTGCGTCTGGATCCCGGCCGGCCAGTGGCGCCAGGAGCAGAAGATCCTCACCGACGACCCGCTGGACCGGGGCACCCACAACCAGGTCGGCATCCGGGACGTCACCGTCCGAGGCGCCGGCATGTGGCACTCCCAGCTCTACACGCTGACCCCGCCGCACCTCGCGAACGGGATCAACCACCCGCACGAGGGCAACTTCGGCTTCGACATCGACGACAACACCAAGATCTCGGACATCGCCATCTTCGGCTCCGGCACCATCCGGGGCGGCGACGGCAACGCCGAGGGCGGCGTCGGCCTCAACGGCCGCTTCGGCAAGAACACGAAGATCAGCAACGTCTGGATCGAGCACGCCAACGTCGCCGCCTGGGTCGGCCGCGACTACTCCAACATCCCCGAGCTGTGGAACCCGGGCGACGGCCTGGAGTTCAGCGGGATGCGGATCCGCAACACCTACGCCGACGGCGTCAACTTCTCCAACGGCACCCGCAACTCCACCGTCTACAACTCGTCGTTCCGCAACACCGGCGACGACGCCCTCGCCGTCTGGGCCAACAAGTACGTCAAGGACACCTCGGTGGACGTCGGCCACGACAACCACTTCCGCAACAACACGGTCCAGCTGCCGTGGCGGGCCAACGGCATCGCGGTCTACGGCGGTTACGGCAACACCATCGAGAACAACGTGGTCTCCGACACCATGAACTACCCGGGGATCATGCTCGCCACCGACCACGACCCGATCCCCTTCTCCGGGCAGACGCTGATCGCCAACAACGCCCTGTACCGCACCGGCGGCGCGTTCTGGAACGAGGACCAGGAGTTCGGCGCGATCACCCTCTTCGCCCAGGGTCCCGACATCCCGGGCGTCACCATCCGGGACACCGACATCCACGAGTCGACCTACGACGGCATCCAGTTCAAGACCGGCGGCGGCGCCATGCCGAACGTCAAGGTCACGAACGTGAAGATCGACAAGTCGCTCAACGGCTGCGGAATCCTCGCGATGGGCGGAGCGCGCGGCAGCGCCACGCTGACGAACGTCACCGTCACGAACTCGGCCAAGGGCGACGTCTGCTCGCAGCCCGGCACGCAGTTCGTCTTCAACCAGGGCTGACGCCCCGATCCCCCTGCCGTGGGGACGCCCGGCCCTGCGTCCGGGCGTCCCCACCCCACCCCCTCCACGAAGCGAGGAACGATGAGAACCCCCACCTGGCGGTCACGGTGCCTGAGCGCCGCGATCGCGACGAGCCTGCTGGCTCTGGGCGGTCCCCTGACGGCCGCCCACGCCGCCGGCGGACCCAACATCGCGCTCGGCGACACGGCCGCCGCCGGCAGTGCCCAGCCCGGCTACGGCGCCGGCAACATCACCGACGGAAACCAGGGCACGTACTGGGAGAGCGCCGGCGGCTCCCTGCCCCAGTGGGTGCAGGCCGACCTCGGCACCGCCACCCGCGTCGACGAGGTGGTGCTGAAGCTGCCCGCCGGCTGGGAGGCCCGGAACCAGACCCTGTCCGTCCAGGGCAGCGCGGACGGCACCGGCTTCTCCACCCTGAAGGCCTCCGCCACCTACACCTTCAGCCCCGGCTCGGCCAACACGGTCACCGTCGCCTTCCCGGCCACGCTGACCCGCTTCGTCCGGGTGAACGTCACCGCCAACACCGGCTGGCAGGCCGCCCAGCTCTCCGAGCTGGAGGTGCACGCGGCCGAGGGCTCCTCCGCGAACCTCGCCGCGGGCAAGACCCTCACCGCCAGCAGCCACACCGAGGTGTACGCCGCGCCCAACGCCAACGACGGCAACCGGGCCAGCTACTGGGAGAGCGGAAACAACGCGCTGCCGCAGTGGCTCCAGGCCGACCTCGGCGCCTCCGTCGCCGTCAACCGGGTCGTCCTCAAGCTGCCCGCCGGCTGGGGCGCCCGCAGCCAGACCCTGAAGATCCAGGGCAGCACCGACGGCACCGCCTTCACCGACCTCTCGGCCTCCCGGGCGTACGCCTTCGACGCGGGCAACGACAACACCGCGACGATCACGCTGGACTCCACCACCACCCGCTACGTGCGCGTGCTGGTGACCGCGAACACCGTCCAGCCCGCCGCCCAGATATCCGAGCTGGAGGTCTACGGACCGGCCACCGGCGACATCCAGGCCCCGTCCGCCCCCGCGAACCTGGCCTACACCCAGCCCGCCACCGGGCAGATCAGGCTCACCTGGAACGCCTCCACCGACAACGTGGGCGTGTCCGGCTACGACATCTACGCCGACAACGTCCTGCTGACCTCCGTCGCGGGCGACGTCACGAGCTTCACGGACAACCGCCCGGCCGACCGGACCGTCTCCTACCGGGTCCGGGCCAAGGACGCGGCCGGCAACCAGTCCGGGGACAGCAACACCGTCACCCGCATCGGCGACGGCGGCGACACCCAGGCCCCCACCGCCCCCGCGAACCTCGGGTACACCGAGCCCGCGAGCGGCCAGGTGAAGCTGACCTGGACGGCCGCCACCGACAACCGCGGCGTCACCGCGTACGACGTCTACGCGAACAACGTGCTGCGCGGCAGCGTCCCGGGCCAGACCACCACCTACACCGACACCCAGCCGGCGAGCGCCACCGTCGGCTACCACGTGGTCGCCAAGGACGCGGCGGGCAACACCTCGGTCGCCTCCAACAGCGTCACCCGCAACGGTACCGGCGGCACCGGCTCCAACCTCTCCGTCGGCAGGACGATCGAGGCGTCGTCGGCGACGGGGAACTTCGCCGCGGCCAACGCCAACGACAACAGCACCGCCACCTACTGGGAGGGCGGGGGCGGCGCCTACCCGCAGACCCTCACCGTCAAGCTCGGCGCCAACGCCGACCTCGACCGGCTCGTCCTGAAGCTCGACCCGGCCCAGGCCTGGCAGGCCCGCAGCCAGACCATCGAGGTCCTCGGCCGCGAGCAGAGCGCGACCGGCTTCACCAGCAAGATCGCGGCCAAGGGCTACTCCTTCGACCCCGCGAGCGGGAACACGGTCACCATTCCGCTGACCGCGCGGCTCGCGGACGTCCAGCTGAGGTTCACCGCCAACACCGGCGCGCCCGGCGGCCAGATCGCCGAGTTCCAGGTCGTGGGCGTGCCCGCGCCCAACCCGGACCTGACCGTCACCGGACTGTCCACCACGCCCGCCGCGCCCGAGGAGGACGACGAGATCACCGTCTCGGCCGTCGTCCGCAACGACGGCGCCGCGCCCGCGGCGGCGAGCAGGGTCGCCGTCCGCCTCGGCGGCACCAAGGTCGCGACCGGGCAGGCCCCGGCGCTGGCCCCCGGCGAGCAGGCCACCGTCCCCGTCTCCCTCGGAGTGCGCGCCGCGGGCTCGTACGAACTGAGCGCGGTCGCCGACGAGGCGAACGAGGTCCTGGAGCAGAACGAGACCAACAACACCCACACCCGGTCCACCGCCCTCGTGGTCAAGCCGGTCGCCGGCTCCGACCTGCTCGCCACCTCGGTGACGACCAGCCCGTCCAGCCCGACCGCCGGTGACGCCGTCACGTTCAAGGTCGCGGTGAAGAACCAGGGCACGGAGCCGACCGCGGCCGGCGACCGCGCGGTGACACTGGAGCTCCTCAACGCTCAGGGCGGCGTGGTCAAGACCCTGACGGGCGCGCAGAGCGGCGCCCTGGCGCCCGGAGCCTCGGCCGTCGTGAGCCTCGGCACGTGGACGGCCGTCAACGGCTCCTACACGGTCAGGACGGTCATCGCGGCCGACGCGAACGAACTTCCCGTGAAGCGGGAGAACAACACGCAGTCGCAGCCGCTGTTCGTCGGTCGCGGCGCGAACATGCCGTACACGATGTACGAGGCGGAGGACGGAGCGGCAGGCGGCGGAGCCTCCGTCGTCGGACCCAACCGCACCGTCGGCGACGTCGCGGGCGAGGCGTCCGGCCGCAAGGCCGTCACCCTGGACGCGACCGGCGAGTACGTCGAGTTCACCACCCGCGCCGCGACCAACACCCTGGTCACCCGCTTCTCGATCCCGGACGCCCCGGGCGGCGGCGGCATCGACACGACCCTGAACGTCTACGTCGACGGCGTGTTCAAGAAGGCGCTGCCGCTCACCTCGAAGTACGCCTGGCTGTACGGCGCCGAGGCCGGCCCCGGCAACGACCCGGGCTCCGGCGCCCCGCGCCACATCTACGACGAGGCGAACCTGATGTTCGGGGAGACCATCCCCGCCGGCAGCAGGATCAGGCTCCAGAAGGACTCCGCGAACGCGGCCGCGCACTACGCGATCGACTTCGTGAACCTGGAGCAGGTCGCCCCGGTCGCGAACCCGGACCCCGCCACCTACACGGTGCCGGCCGGCTTCACGCACCAGGACGTGCAGAACGCCCTCGACAAGGTCCGCATGGACACCACCGGGAAGCTCGTCGGCGTCTACCTGCCGGCCGGTGACTACCAGACCTCCGGCAAGTTCCAGGTCTACGGCAAGGCCGTCAAGGTCGTCGGCGCCGGCCCGTGGTTCACGAAGTTCCACGCGCCGACCACGCAGGACAACACGGACATCGGCTTCCGCGCGGAGGCCACCGCGAACGGCTCGCTCTTCAAGGGCTTCGCCTACTTCGGCAACTACGTCACCCGCATCGACGGGCCGGGCAAGGTCTTCGACTTCCAGAACACCGCCGACATCGTCATCGACGACATCTGGAACGAGCACATGGTCTGCCTGTACTGGGGCGCCAACACCGACCGGATGACGATCAGGAACTCCCGCATCCGGAACATGTTCGCCGACGGCGTCAACATGACCAACGGCTCCACCGACAACCTGGTGTCCAACAACGACGCCCGGGCCACCGGCGACGACAGCTTCGCGCTCTTCTCGGCGATCGACGCCGGCGGCGCGGACATGAAGAACAACGTCTACGAGAACCTCACCACCACGCTCACCTGGCGGGCCGCGGGCCTCGCGGTCTACGGCGGCTACGACAACACCTTCCGCAACATCCACATCGCCGACACCCTCGTCTACTCCGGCATCACCATCTCGTCGCTGGACTTCGGCTATCCGATGAACGGCTTCGGGACCATCCCGACGAACTTCGAGAACATCTCGATCGTCCGGGCCGGCGGCCACTTCTGGGGCAGCCAGACCTTCCCCGGCATCTGGATCTTCTCCGCCTCGAAGGTCTTCCAGGGCATCCGGGTCAGCCACGTGGACATCGTCGACCCCACCTACAGCGGCATCATGTTCCAGACCAAGTACAACGGATCCCAGCCCGAGAACCCGGTGAAGGACACCGTCTTCACCGACATCTCCATCACGGGCGCCCAGCGGAGCGGCGACGCCTTCGACGCCAGGTCCGGCATCGGCGTCTGGGCCAACGAGATGCCCGAACCCGGCCAGGGCCCCGCCGTCGGCGAGGCGACGTTCGACTGCCTGCGCATGCAGGACAACGCCGAGAACATCCGGAACACCACCAACTTCAAGATCAACGTCAATCCCTGCTGACCCCGCCCCGCCCCACGGCGGGAGCACCGGCGCCCACCGCATCCGGCGGTGGGCGCCGGTCTCGTTCGCGGTGCGCTCCATGGCGTGAAAGTGACTTGTGCCCGCAGTGTGGACCCCTCTTCCGAGGCATATTTAGGTTAGGCTAACCTTCGTCGCGTGCATGTTGGTGAAGAGAACTCCGCGATCCCGCGTCCGCGCGGACACGAGCTGTCGGCCACGGGTGTCACCGTGGCCTACGACGGTGTCGACGTCGTCCACGAGGCGTCGTTGACGCTGCGGCCGGGCCAGGTGACCGTCCTGGTCGGTCCCAACGGCAGCGGCAAGTCGACGCTGCTGCGGACCGTCGCGCGGCTCCAGCGGCCCCGTGCCGCCGCGCTCGTCATCGACGGGGACACCGACGGGCTCGCCCTGAGCCCGCGTGAGTTCTCGCGCCACGTGGCCCTGCTGACCCAGGGCCGGCCCACGCCCGGCGGACTGACCGTGCGGGACGTCGTCGAGTTCGGCCGCTACCCGTACCGGGGACGCTGGGGCAAGGCCGACCCGGGCGGCCGGGAGGCCGTGGACCGGGCGCTCGCCCTGACCGGCGTCGAGGAATTCGCCGACCGGGGCGTCGAGCACCTGTCCGGCGGACAGCTCCAGCGCGTGTGGCTCGCCGGCTGCCTCGCCCAGGAGACCGGCGTGCTGCTCCTCGACGAACCGACCACCTACCTCGACCTGCGCTACCAGGTCGAACTCCTCGACCTGATGCGCGACCTGGCCGACGACCACGGCATCGCCGTCGGCGCCGTCCTCCACGACCTGGACCAGGCCGCCGCCGTCGGCGACCGGATCGTCCTGCTCCACGCCGGGCGCATCGTCGCCGACGGCCTCCCCGAAGACGTCCTGACGGCCGAGCGGCTGACCGAGACCTACGGCATCCGCATCGACGTCGACCCCGACCCCCTCACCGGACGGCTCCGCACCCGCGCGATCGGCCGCCACCACACGCGAAGCGAAAGGCTCAGCACCCCCTCATGAGACGACACCTCGCCACCGCCGCGGTCCTCGCCGCGGCGGCCCTCACCCTGACCGCCTGCGGCACCACCGAGCCCGCCGCCGACGACAAGGCGAAGACGCCCGCCGAGAAGATCACCCTCACCGACGCCTCCGGCCGGAAGGTCGTCCTCGACGGCCCCGCCCGGAAGGTCGTCGGCACCGAGTGGCACGAGGTCGAGCTGCTGGTCTCGCTCGGCGTCGACCCGGTCGGCGTCGCCGACGTCAAGGGCTACAAGACCTGGGACACCGCCGTCCCGCTGAAGAACGAGCCGAAGGACATCGGCACCCGCGGCGAGCCGAGCATGGACACCATCGCCGCCCTGAAGCCGGACCTCATCGTCGCCAGCACCGACCTGCCGCCGGCCGCCGTCAAGCAGCTGCGCGCCGTCGCCCCGGTGGTGGAGGTCAAGTCGGCCGACGCGGCCGACCCGATCGGGCAGATGAACAAAAACCTCGACCTGCTCGCCCAGGCCACCGGCACCACCGACAAGGCCGCCGAACTCAAGAAGGCCTTCGAGGCCAAGGTCGAGGAAGGCAAGAAGGCCCTCGCCGGCGCCGGCCTCGGCGGCGCCAAGGTCGCCTTCGCCGACGGCTACCTGGTCTCCAACCAGGTCTCCATCCGCCCCTTCACCAGCGGCTCGCTCATCGGCGCCGTCAACGAGAAGCTGGGCCTGAAGAACGACTGGAACGTCAAGGGCGACCCGGCGTACGGCCTCGGCACCACCGACGTCGAGGGCCTGACCAAGCTCAGCGCCGACGTCCACTTCGCCTACATCGGCAACGACGGCGACGAGAGCAGCACCCCCTTCACCGGCGCCCTCGCCAAGGACAAGGTGTGGACCTCGCTGCCGTTCGTGAAGAAGGGCAACGTCCACCGACTGCCCGACGGCATCTGGATGTTCGGCGGCCCGGGCTCGATGACGCAGTACATCGACTCGATCATCGCCCTGACGAAGTAGACGAATAAAGAGGCCATGGCCGTCACCGCAACCACTCCCGCCACCCGCCCGCCGGCGGCCCCGTCCCGGACGGGCGCGGCCGCGGTGACGGCCGCACTGCTCCTCCTCGTCGCGGGGCTCGCCCTCGTGGACATCACCCAGGGCACCGCCTCCGTCGGTGCCACCGAGGTCTGGAAGGCCCTCACCGGCGAGGCCGATCCGGCCGACGCGTCCGTCGTCATCGCCTCGCGCCTGCCGCGGATGGCCGCCGGGCTGCTCGTCGGCGTCGTCCTCGGCATGGCCGGCGCCGCCCTCCAGGCGGTCAGCCGCAACGTGCTCGCCGCCCCCGACACCCTCGCCGTCAACGCCGGCTCCTACTTCGCCCTCGGCCTCACCGCCGCCACGGGCGTCTCCCTCCCGCTGCTCGCCTCCTCCGGCATCGCCTTCGCCGGCGGCCTCACGGCGGCGGCCGTCGTCCTCGGCCTCTCCGGCCTGGGCACCGGCACCGTCCGCCTCGTCCTCGCCGGCAGCGCCCTCACCCTCGGCCTGACCGCCATGACCGAGGGACTGCTCCTGCTCTTCCCGCAGGAAGCCGAGGGCGTCTACCACTGGAACCAGGGCAGCATCTCCCAGAACGGCTTCGACGGCGTCCTCCAGATGGCGCCCATCGGCGTCGTCGGCCTCGCCGGACTGCTGCTGCTCGCCCGCCGGATGGACGCCCTCGCCCTCGGCGACGACGCCGCCCGCGGCCTCGGCGTCCCCGTCCGCTCCACCCGCATGACCGCCGTCGTGCTCGCGGCCCTCCTCGCCACCGCCGCCGTCACCCTCGCCGGACCGGTCGGCTTCGTCGGCCTGTGCGCCCCGGCCCTCGTCCGGCCCCTCGCCCGCCGCTTCCGGGGCTTCGCCCGCACCCGGATCGGCATTCCCGTCGCGGGTCTCGTCGGCGCCGGCCTCGTGCTCGGCGCGGACGTGCTGCTGCGCACGCTCGTCCCCGCGGACACGGCGGTCGCCGTGCCGACCGGCGTCGTCACCAGCCTCGTCGGCGCCGCCTTCGTGATCGCCATGGCCGCACGGCTGAAGGACACCGGCGGAGTCCCCGCCGACCGGCTGCGCATCCGGAGCCGCGCCGTCTTCGTCGGGGTCACGGCCGTCCTCGTGGCCGTCCTCGTCGGCGTCGTCATCGCCGCCGTCCTGCTCGGCGACGCCAAGCTGCTCCTCGGCGACGTCGCGAACTGGGTCACGGGGCAGGCCGGGCGGACCGTCGGCTTCGTCCTCGACACCCGGGTGCCCCGGGTCCTCGCGGCGCTCCTCGCCGGCGCGGGGCTCGCCCTGGCCGGCACGCTCGTCCAGGCCGTGACCCGCAACCCGCTCGCCGAGCCCGGCATCATGGGCGTCTCCGGGGGCGCCGCGCTCGGTGCCGTCCTCCTCGTCACGACCGTGCCGATGGCCGGCGGATGGGGGGTGGCGGGTGCCGCGTTCGCGGGCGCCGCCGTGGCCTCCGCGCTGCTCTTCGGACTGGCCGCGCGGGGCGGTTTCCAGCAGACCAGGCTCGTCCTCGTCGGCTTCGCCCTCCACTCCGCCGCCGCCGCCCTCGTCAGCCTGCTCGTCATCCTGACCGACCCGTTCAACGCCACCAAGGCCCTCACGTGGCTGTCCGGCTCCACCTACGGCCGGACCCTGCCCGACGTGGTGCCGCTCGCGGTCGCGGTCGCCGTCGGTCTGGCCGTCGCGGTCGCGCGCCGCACCGAGCTCGACCTCGTCTCCCTCGACGAGGACACCCCGCGGCTCCTCGGGCTCTCCCTCGGCAGGGGCCGCCTCGGCTTCCTCGTCCTCGGTGTGGTGCTCAGCGCCGCCGCCGTGGCCGCCGCCGGCGCCATCGGCTTCGTCGGGCTCGTCGCCCCGCACGCCGCCCGTGCCCTCGTGGGCCGGCGGCACGCGCGCGTCGTCCCGGTCGCCGTGCTCCTCGGCGCGCTCCTCGTCTGCACCGCCGACCTGGTGGGCCGGACCGTCATCGCGCCGGCCCAGCTGGGCGCCGGGACCATGACCGCGGTGATCGGCACGCCGTACTTCCTGTACCTGCTGGTGCGCAGCCGCCGGTAGCCGCGTACGACCGTCCGGCCACGGCCCCTACCGGGGGTCGTGGCCGTCGGTCCTCCCCGGGGTGAAGTACTCCTCGGCCCGGAACTCCGCGCCGTGTTCGTTCCGCACGCGGTGCAGGACGAGCCCGGGCCGTCCGCCGCCGAGGTGGTCCGCGCCGGTGACGACGACCACGCCCTCGTCCTCGTGGTGGCGGATGTGGCCCGGCTCGCCGGAGTACAGGCCCCGGGAGACCGTCGCCGTGAGGACGTCGAGCCGGCGGCCGGCGTGGTGGGTGAAGGCGTTGGGCCGCAGCGGGCGCCGGGCCTCGACGAAGCCGGCGATCTCCTCGGCGGAACGCGTCCAGTCGATCCGTCCGTCCTCGTCGGAGCCGCTCCGCAGGACCTCCGTGAACCGCTCCGGTCCGTGGTGGACCGTGCCGGCCGGACCCGGGTCGAGGTGGTGGTGGACCCGGCGGAGCAGGGAGGCGAGCACCTCGCGCTCGCTCGCGCTCAGCGGGGCCAGGACCTCGTCGTCCGTGGCGGCGATGTCCGCGTTGAGCAGGTCGAGGTAGGCGCGGCCCTCGGGGGTCAGCCGGACGAGGATCCTCCGCCGGTTGCCCGGATCGCGGGCGCAGTCGACGTGTCCCGTCCGCTCCAGGTCGTTGACGATCTTCACCAGGTCGCTGGAGTTCATGTCGAGCCGGGCGGCGAGGAGCGTCTTCATCTGCGGGCCGAGGTCGGCCACCATCGCCATGACGGTGAGGTGCCACAGCCGCAGGTTGTGGGCGGCCAGCCGCTCGGTGAGCCGGCGGCGCGCGGCCTTGCCGACCGCGTACATGAGGTACGCGTTGAGGTTGAGCACGCTCGGGGGCGTCATGCTCAGGCGGGGCGGGCCCGTGGGCGCCGCCGCGGGACGCCCGGCGTCCCCCGCCGCGGCCCCGGGCGCGGTCCCGGGGCCGGTCGCGGAGGCGCCGGTGTCCGCCGTCAGGGCCGCCACGTCCCCGGCGAGCGTGAGATCGGTGCCCGCCAGCGCTCTGAAGACCTGGGCCCAGTCGGTCGTGGGCGTGTTCGAGATGCCGACGACGGTGAACTTCGCTCCGGACGCGTCGCACGCGGTGCCGGAGACGACCGGTCGTTCCATGTGTTCCCCCTTGTTCACCCGGCGGTGTGGTCCGGCCGACCGGGTCGGGTCGTACGCGTACCGGCGCCCCTCGGGACCGTCCGAGGGGCGCCGGAGTCCCTGGGGCGTGCGCCCCGCGCGCTCACGGCCGTTCGGTGAGGTACCCGCCCATGGAGGTGAAGTACTCGGTGGCGGGCAGTTCGCGGCCGTCCTCCGTCCGGACGCGCGTGACGGCGAGGCCGTGGTTGCGGCCCGTGCGGGCGTCGGCGCCGGCGACGATCACGACGCCGTCGCCCTCGCGGTAGAAGACGCGGCCGGGAGTCCCGCCGTAGCGGCCCTCCGACACCACGGCGGAGAGGATCTCCAGGCGCTTGCCCCGGTGGAAGGTGAAGGCGCTGGGGTAAGGCGCCGACTGGGCGCGTACCAGGCGCTCCAGGACCTCGGCCGGCCAGTCCCAGTCGATGCGGATGTCCTCTTCGGCGCGCTTGTGGAAGAAGCTGGCCTGCGAGCGGTCCTGCTTCGTGAACTCGGTCTCCCCGGCGGCGATCCGGGCGAGCGCGCCGATCGTGACGGGGGCGATGAGGTCGACGGTCTTGTGGAAGAGGTCGGTGGCCGTGTCGGTGGGCTCCACCGTGACCGCGCGCTGGTCCACGATGTCGCCGGCGTCGAGCACCTCGTCCATCAGGTGGGCCGTGACGCCCACCTCCCGCTCGCCGTTGACGAGGGCCCAGATCAGGGGGGAGAAGCCGGCGTACTTGGGCAGGAGGGAGTCGTGGACGTTCAGCGTGCCGTGACGGGGGAGCGAGTAGACGCGCGGCGGGATCCACGTACGCCAGTTGTTGGCCACGATGATCTCCGGATCTGCGGCCTTGAGGAGGTCGAACAGCTCCTCGTCGTCCGGCCGGTTGCGGATGGCGACGGGGACGCCGTGCTCCTCGGCCAGATCGGCGACCGAGTCGCTCCAGATCTTCTCGTAGGCGTGCTCGCTCTTGGGATGTGTCACGACCATCACGACGTCGTGCTCGGACTCCAGGAGTGCTTTCAGGGTGCGGTGACCCCACGTCTGGTAACCGAACATGACGACCCGCATGAGGGTTCCTCCTCGAAAGAGCGAATGACGGCCGCAAGTAAAGCAAGGCTTACCTAACATTGCAATAGCCCAACGTTTTCAAGCCAGTTGATAGGTGAACCTTCGTCAGGTGTCCGGTTTGTACGGTCGACAGCCCACCGCAGGTCAGGTTAGCTTTACCTAAGTTCCGACTGGCTGACGGTGACACCGAGCCGGTGTCGCGTTCTCTTCCCCACGCCTGACAAGCGGCAGTTCCGCACGATGGGAGTGACATGTCTCAGGGTCTTCCTGGCGACGCCCCTCTGGTCCACGACCTCATAGGAATCGGCTTCGGGCCGTCCAATGTGGCCATGGCGCTCGCGCTCAGCGAGCACAACGCCCGCGTCGGGAGGGAGGAGGCCGTCACCGCGCACTTCTTCGAGCGGCAGCCGGGCTTCGGCTGGCACCGCGGCATGCTGATCGACGACGCCACCATGCAGGTGTCCTTCCTCAAGGACCTGGTGACGCTGCGGAATCCGGCCAGCGAATACAGCTTCCTCTGCTACCTGCGGAGCAAGGGCCGGCTGATCGACTTCGTCAACCACAAGAACCTCTTCCCGCTGCGCGTCGAGTTCCACGACTACTTCGAGTGGGCGGCGGCCAAGGTCGACGACATGGTCTCCTACGGCCACGAGGTGGTCGCCATCGAGCCCGTCGTCCGCGACGGCGTCGTCGAGTACCTCGACGTCACCGCCAGGACCGGCACCGAGACGGTGGTCCACCGCGCCCGGAACCTCGTGATCGGCACCGGACTCCGGCCGCTGATGCCCGAGGGCGTCGCGCGCACCGACCGCGTGTGGCACAACTCCGAGCTGCTCACGAAGGTCGACGGCCTGGACGGTACGGACCCCACCCGCTTCGTCGTCGTCGGCGCCGGGCAGAGCGCGGCCGAGAACGTCGCGTACCTGCACCGCCGCTTCCCCGAGGCCGAGGTGTGCGCCGTCTTCTCCCGCTACGGCTACAGCCCCGCGGACGACAGCAGCTTCGCCAACCGCATCTTCGACCCGGACGCCGTCGACGAGTACTTCACGGCCCCCGGCGACGTGAAGCGCAAGCTGATGGACTACCACGGCAACACCAACTACTCGGTCGTCGACATCGACCTCATCGACGACCTGTACCGGCAGGCGTACCAGGAGAAGGTCCTCGGCACCGAACGCCTCCGCTTCCTCAACGTCTCCCGGCTCACCGGAGTCGAGGAGAGCGGCGACCGGGTCCACGCCACCGTCACCTCCCTGGTGACCGGGGAGGACACGGTCCTCGACGCCGACGTCGTCGTGTACGCGACCGGCTACCGCCCCGCCGACCCCGTCGGACTCCTCGGCCCGGTCGCCGACCGCTGCCTCCGCGACGAGGAGGGCCGCGTCCGCGTCGAGCGCGACTACCGCCTCACGACCGACCCCGACGTGCGCTGCGGCATCTACCTCCAGGGCGGCACCGAGCACACCCACGGCATCACGTCGTCCCTCCTCTCCAACACCGCCATCAGGGTCGGCGAGATCCTCGACTCCATCCTCGACCGGGGGCCGGCGCCCGCACCCGGCGCACCCCGGCCGGTCGCCGACGGCATCGGCTCGGCCCGCTAGGCCGTCTCTTCCGGATCATGCCGGGCTCGCGGCGTCTGGCACGCGCGCTCGCCGCGTTGTCGTCGGTCGCCGATGTCCCCCAGCTACCGCTGGGAGGTGCCCCCACCGCATGGACTCCCTCCTCCGCCTTGCGGCCGCACGCGCCAGACGCCGCTCCCTGATCCGGCCTGATCCGAAAGAAACGACCTAGAGCCCGTCCGACGACTCCGGCCGAGCCCCCCACTCGCCACGCCCGCCGGGCGACGCCGTCGCCCCCGGCGGGTGCGGCACGCACTGTGAGATCCCCCGAAAGGAACAACTGTGTTCACTGGTACGCGCCCCGCTCCGACGCGGTTCCTCAGACACCTGCCACAGGTCGCCGTCGCCACGGTCGCCGCGCTCGCCCTGTCCGCCTGCGGGGGCGGTACGGAGAAGACCGAGGCGAAGCCCGAGGCCACGGCCGGCACGGAGGGGACGGCCGCCGCCTTCCCGGTGACGGTGCAGCACAAGTACGGCAGCACGACCATCGACAAGGCGCCGCAGCGGGTCGTCACCCTGGGCCTCTCCGACCAGGACGCCGTCCTCGCGCTCGGCATCAAGCCGGTCGGGGCGGTGGACTGGTTCAAGGAGGACCCGTACGGCAAGTGGCCGTGGACGAAGGACAAGTGGGGGTCCACGAAGCCGGAGATCGTCGGCGAGCGCGACGAGTACAACATCGAGAAGATCGCGGCGCTCAAGCCCGATCTCGTCATCGCGCAGTACTCCGGCATGAAGAAGGAGCAGTACGACACGCTCTCGAAGTTCACCAAGGTCGTCGCGCAGCCCCAGGGCGTCCCCGACTACGGCGCCTCCTGGCAGGTGATGACCCGGCAGATCGGCAAGTCCCTCGGCAGGACGGCCGAGACGGACAAGCTGATCGCCGACATCGACGCCCGCTTCAAGGCCGCCCGCGACAAGCACCCCGAGTGGGCGACCAAGACGCTCGTGGTGGCCGACAGCTTCGAGGCCGGCAAGTACTCGGCCTTCACCAAGACCGACCCCAAGGCGATCTTCTTCAAGGAACTCGGCTTCCAGGCCAAGCCCGAGATCGACTCCCTCGCCAAGCCCGGGTGGAACGTCGCCGAACTCAGCGCCGAGAAGCTGAACGTCCTCGACGTCGACCGTCTCGTCTGGGTCACCTCCAGCACCGACGCCAACGACCGGATCAAGGCCGAGCCGCTCTACAAGAAGCTCAAGGTGCACCAGGAGAAGCGCGACCTGTTCGTGCCCTACCAGGGCCCGGACATCGGCGCCGCGTTCTCCTTCAACACGGTCCTGTCGATCCCCTACGCCATCGACGAGATCGAGCCGCTGCTGACGGCCGTCAAGTAGTTCCGCCCCTCACCGCCGCACCGCCAGGGAAAGGCACAACGTACGATGTTTGACGTCGAGTCGGACCGGACATCCGCGCCCGGGATGCCCTTGACGGGTGGGCAGACCGGCATCTGGCTGGCCCAGCAGATCGAACCGGACAGCTCCGCCTACAACATCGTCTTCGCCCTGGACCTGCGCGGCGCCGTCGACCTCGGCCGCCTCGGCGCCGCGGTGCGGCGGGCCGTCACGGAGGCCGAGTGCCTCCACGTCCGCATCGCGCCGGCGGCGGACGGCGGGCTCCGCCAGACGCCCGTCGCCGTCGCCTTCGAGGTCCCCGTCGTCGACCTGCGCGACGCGGCGGAGCCGGAGGCGGCCGCCGCCGAGTGGATCACCGCCGACCGGGACCGGCCCGCCGACCCGGCCGGCGGCCCGCTCTTCGCCCAGGCCCTGCTCCGGCTCGCCGACGACCGCGTGTGGTGGTACCAGCGGTACCACCACCTCCTCGTCGACGGCATGGGCGTCGCGCTGATCTCCCGGCGCGCCGGCGAGCTCTACACCCTGGGGGAGCGGGCCCCCGCGGGCCCCGGCCGGTCCCTGCGAAGCCTGGTCGACGCGGACCTCGCCCACCGGGCCTCCGAGCGGTACGCGGCCGAGCGCGCCTGGTGGCGGGAGCGCCTGGCCGGCCTGCCGGAACCGGCCCGCCTGGTCGAGCGGGCGCCCTCGCTCACGACCCGCCGGCTGAGGCGGTCGGTGGAGCTGTCCGCCGAGGAGACCGGGCGGCTGCGCCGGGCCGCCGACCGCGCGGGCTCCCGCGCCTCGCGCGTCCTGATCGCCGCCGTGGCCGCGTATCTCCACCGGGTCACCGGAGAGCAGGACCTCGTCCTCGGCCTGCCGATCGCGGCACGCCAGGACGAGGTGGCGGCCACCGTCCCCGGCATGGTCTCCAACATCGTCCCGCTCCGCCTGACCGTGCGGCCCGCCACCACCGCGTCCGCCCTCGTGGCCCACGTCGGCGAGGCCGTCGCCGAGGCGGTCGCGCACGGCCGCTACCGCGCCGAGGACCTGGCCAAGGAGCTCGGGCTCGTCGACGGCGTCGCCGAACTCGTCGGCCCCACCGTCAACATCCTGCCCCGGCCCGACGACCTGCGCTTCGGGGACGGCACCGCCGAACTCCGGCCGGAGTGGCTCGGCCCCGTCAGCGACCTGGCCTTCGGCTTCGGCGAGGTCCCGGACACGGGCGGCGTCTCCGTGTACCTCGACGCCGACGCGGCCGTCTGCGACGAGGGCACCCTGCGGGCCCACGAACGCCGCTTCCTGGCGCTACTGCACGCCCTCACCGAGGAACCCGACCGCCCCGTCGGCCACCTCGACCTCACCTCCGACACCGAACGCGCCCTCCTGCTCGACGAGTTCGGCGTGGCACCGCGCGAGACCGCCGACCTCTCCTGGCCCGCCGCCTTCGAGGCGCAGGTGCGCCGCTCGCCCGAGGCCGTCGCGCTCGTCTTCGAGGAGCGCGAGCTGACCTACGCGGAGCTCGACGCCGCCGCGAACCGACTCGCCCGCCACCTGGCCGACGGCGGCGTCCGCGCCGAGGACGTCGTCGCCGTGGCCCTGCCGCGCTCCCCGGAACTCGTCGTCGCCCTGCTCGCAGTGATGAAGGCCGGCGCCGCCTACCTGCCGCTGGACGCCGACCACCCGCGCGACCGCATCGCCTACATGCTGGACGACGCCGGGGCCCGCACCGTGATCACCGTACGGGAGCTCGCCGGCGAACTCCCCGAGGCGCCCGGCGTCACCCGTCTGGTGCTCGACGACCCCGCCACCGCCGAGGCCCTCGCGCGCCGCGACGCCACCGCCCCCGGCGTGCCGGTCGCCCTGGACCAGGCGGCGTACGTCATCTACACCTCCGGCTCCACCGGCCGCCCCAAGGGCGTCGTCGTCCCGCACGACGGCGTCGGCAGCCTCGTCGCCACCGCCACCGACCGCATCGGCATCACCGCCGACAGCCGCGTCGTCCAGTTCGCGTCCGTCGGCTTCGACGTGACCGTCTGGGACCTGATCATGTCGCTGTGCGTCGGCGGCCGGATCATCGTCGTCCCCGCGGAGCGCCGCGTCGCCGGCCCCGCCCTGACCGACTACATCGCGCGGCACCGGGCCACCCACATGATCCTGCCGCCGTCCCTGGTCTCCGCGCTGCCGCCGGAGTGCGAACTGCCCGACGGCGCCGTCCTGATCGTGGGCACCGAGGCCGTGCCCGGCGAGCTCATCGCCCGCTGGGCGGGGCGGGTCCGGGTCGTCGTCGCGTACGGGCTCACCGAGGCGAGCGTCAACTCCACGCTGTGGCCCGCCGACCCGGAGCGCCCGGGCCCGGCCCCCATCGGCCGGCCCGACCCCAACACCCGCGCCTACGTCCTCGACACGGCCCTCCGCCCGGTCCCGGTCGGTGCCGAGGGGGAGCTGTACGTCGCCGGGCGCGGCCTGGCGCGCGGCTACCTCGGCCGGCACGGCCTGACGGCGGAACGATTCGTCGCGGACCCGTACGGCGCGCCCGGCAGCCGCATGTACCGCACCGGCGACCGCGTCCGCTGGGGCGCCGACGGCAACATCGAGTTCCTGGGCCGCGCCGACGGCCAGATCAAGATCCGCGGGCACCGGATCGAACCGGGCGAGATCGAGAGCGCGTTCATGGCCTGCCCGGGCATCGCCCAGGCCGCCGTCCTCGCCCGCGAGGACCACCGGGGCGTCAAGCGCCTCGTCGCCTACCTGGTGGGCGAGGACGGCACGGACACCGAGTCCGCCGTCGCCGCCGCCCGCGCCCGCGCCGCGGACGCCCTGCCCGACCACATGGTGCCGTCCGCCGTCGTCGTGCTCGACGGGCCGCTGCCGCTCACCCCCAACGGCAAGCTCGACAAGCGCGCCCTGCCCGAGCCGCGCTGGACCGCCGTCGGCGGCGCCGACGCGCCCACCGGGCCGGCCGAGACCACGCTCGCCGCGCTCTTCGCCGACGTCCTCGGCCTGCCCTCCGTCGGCGTCCACGACAGCTTCTTCGAGCTCGGCGGCGACAGCATCGTCGCCATCCAGTTCGTGAACCGCGCCCGCGAGGCGGGGCTCGCCCTCACCCCGCGCCAGGTGTTCCGGCTCCGCACCGTCGCCGCGCTCGCCCGGGCCGCCGGCGAGGCACCCGCCGCGGCCGCCCCGGTCGCGCTCGACGAGGACGCCCTGCCCGTCTCCCCCCTCCAGGAGGGCTTCTACTTCCACGCCGCCTTCGACGAGGACGCCGCCGACCTCTACGTCGTGCAGGAACTCCTCGACCTCGACGGCCCGGTGGACCCCGAACGGCTGCGCCACGCCCTCCAGTCGACCCTCGACCGGCACCCCCTGCTGCGCGCCTCCTACCGCCAGCTGCCCGGCGGCGAGGTCGTCCAGCGGCTCGCCGACCACGTCACGCTGCCGTGGCGGCAGGCCGACACGGCCGAGACCGGGATCGGGGCGCTGCTCGCCGCCGACCGCGCCGAACGCTTCGACCTGACGCGGCCGCCCCTCCTCCGGGCCACCCTGATCAAGGACGGCCGGCGCCACCGCCTCCTGCTCACGCTGCACCACATCGTCGCCGACGGCTGGTCCGTCACCGTCCTCCTGCGCGAACTGGCCGCCGCCTACCGGGGCGACGCCCTGCCCGAGCCCGCCGACCCCCGCCCGTACCTGTCGTGGCTGGCCGCCCGCGACCGGGACGGCGCCCGCGCCGCCTGGCGCGCCGCCCTGGCCGGCCTCGACGAGCCCACCCGGCTGGCCGCGACCGACGACGCCGAGCGGGCCCCCGCCAGGCCCGAGCACGTCGACACCCGGCTGCCCGAGGGCTTCACCGCCGAGCTGCACGCCTTCGCCCGCGCCCACGGCCTCACCCTCGGCACCGTCCTGCACGGCGCCTGGGCCCTGCTCCTCGGCGCGCTCACCGGCCGCCACGACGTCGTCTTCGGCACCACCGTCTCCGGACGCACCACCGAGGTCGCGGGCCTCGACTCCGCCGTCGGGCTGTTCATCAACACCGTCCCGGCCCGCGTCACCCTGCGCCCCGACGAGTCACCGGCCGACCTCCTGCGCCGGGTCCAGGACGAGCACGCCGCCCTCCTCGACCACCAGCACCTCGGCCTCGCCGACATCCAGCGGCTCGCCGGCGGCGGCGAGCTCTTCGACACGCTCGTGGTCCTGGAGAACTTCCCGGCCGGCGACCCGGAGGACGGCACGGAGCCCGGCGCCCTGCGTGTCACCGGCGTCGAGGTGCTCGACGCCGTGCACTACCCGCTCGCCCTCGTCGTCGACCCGGGCGACGGCCTGCTGCTGCGGTTCAAGCACGACGCCGCCCGCCTCGACGGGGTGACCGTGGCCGTCCTCGCCCGCCGGTTCACCGCGCTGCTGCGCACCCTGGTGGCCGAGCCCGGGCGCACCGTCGCCCGCACCGACGTGCTCTCCGACCGCGAGCGCGACCACCTCGCCGCGGCCCACGCCACCGCGCACGACGTCCCCGACGCCACCCTCGTCCAGCTGATCGCCGCGCAGACGGCCCGCACCCCGGACGCCCCCGCCGTCGTCTTCGAGTCCACCACCCTCACCTACGCCGAACTCGACCGGCGCGCCGAGGCCCTGGCCGCCCGGCTGCGGGCCGACGGGGCGGGCCCGGAGGCGTACGTCGCGGTCGCCGTGCCCCGCTCGGCCGAACTGATGGTCGCCCTCCTCGGCGTCCTGAAGGCGGGCGCCGCCTATCTGCCCCTCGACCTGGACTACCCGGCCGAACGCATCGCGTACATGCTCGCCGACTCCGGTGCGCGGACCGTCGTGACGACCGCCGACGCCGTCCACCGGCTGCCGGACGCGGCGGGCCTCGTCCCCCTCGTCCTCGGCCGGGAGGACACGGCGGCCGGTGCCGGGGCACCCGGGCGCCCCGCCGGACCCGACCACCCCGCGTACCTCATCTACACCTCCGGCTCCACCGGCCGCCCCAAGGGCGTCGCCGTCACCCACCGGGCGGTCGTCAACCGGCTCGCCTGGATGCAGGACGCGTACGGGCTCACCGCCGACGACCGGGTGCTGCAGAAGACCCCGTCGAGCTTCGACGTGTCCGTGTGGGAGTTCTTCTGGGCGCTCACCGCGGGGGCGACGGTCGTCCTCGCCCGCCCGGACGGCCACCGCGACCCCGGCTACCTCGCCGAGCTGATCCACTCCCGGCGGATCACGACCGCGCACTTCGTCCCCTCGATGCTGGCCGCCTTCACCCAGGCCATGGAGGCCGACGGCGGCCCGCCCGACTGGGCGGCGAGCCTGCGGCGGGTGTACTGCAGCGGCGAGGCGCTCACCGGAGCCCAGGCCCGCGGCTGGTCGGAGCTCACCTCCGGCTCCGCGCACGGCCCCGTGCCGCTGCACAATCTGTACGGCCCCACGGAGGCGGCCGTCGACGTCACGTACTTCCCGTACGAGGGCGGGACGGAGCTCGCCGTCCCCATCGGCCGGCCCGTCTGGAACACCCGCCTGCACGTGCTCGACCCGTTCCTGCGCCCGGTGCCCGACGGCGTCCCCGGCGAGCTGTACCTGGCCGGCGTCCAGCTGGCCCGCGGCTACCACGACCGGTCCGGCCTGACCGCCGAGCGGTTCGTCGCCGACCCGTTCGGTGAGCCCGGTGCGCGCATGTACCGCACCGGCGACCTGGTCCGCCGCCGTGCCGACGGGGCCGTCGAGTACCTCGGCCGCACCGACCGGCAGGTCAAGATCCGCGGCAACCGGATCGAACTCGGCGAGGTCGAGGCCGCGCTGGCCGCCCTGCCGGGCGTCGGCCGCACCGCCGTCATCGTCCGCGACGGCGCCCTCCTCGGCTACGCCGTCCCGGCGCCCGGCACCGCCCCGGACGGCACCGCCCCGGACGGCGAGGCCCTGCGCGCCGCCCTCGCCGGGGCGCTGCCCGCGGCCATGGTGCCCGGCGCCGTCGTGACCCTGGACGAGCTGCCGCTGACACCGAGCGGAAAGCTCGACCAGAACGCCCTGCCGTCACCGGAGTTCACCCCTCGGCCCGGCGGGCGCGGCCCCCGCGACGCGCGGGAGGACGCCTTCTGCCGGATCTTCGCCGAGGTCCTGGGCGCCGAGGGCATCGGCGCCGACGACGACTTCTTCATGCTCGGCGGCGACAGCCTCACCTCCATCGCCGTCGCCACCCGGGCCCGTGAAAGGGGACTGATCATCAGCCCGCGCGATGTGTTCGAGCACCGTACGCCCGCCGCGCTCGCCGCGACGGCCGCGCACGAGCCCGACGGGCCGGCCGGGCCCGCCGGGTCCGACGAGGCAGCCGCTCCCGGGACCGTTCCCGGGGCCCCGGCCGCCGGGGTGACCGTGTCCGCGTCCGACGCCGGGCAGGCCGCCGCCGCGCTCCAGGCGGTGCTCGCCGCGCAGGCCCTGTCCGGCGCCGAGGTCGACCCGGCGCTGCGCGCCCTGCTCGACCGGCTGACCGCCGCCACGCCGGCCGAGCCCCCCGTGCCCGCCCCGCCGGTCGGCCTCGACCTCACCCCGGAGGAGGCCGCCCGCGTCGAGGCCGTCGCCGCCGGGCTCACCGTCGCCGACGTGTGGCCGCTCTCCCCGCTCCAGGAGGGCATGTACTTCCACGCCACCTACGACAGCGGCGACGCCCTCGACGTCTACCTCTCCCAGGAGACCCTGGACCTCGACCACCGCCTGGACGCGGACCGGCTGCGCGCCGCCTGCCGGGCCCTCCTCGACCGCAACGCGAGCCTGCGCGCCGGCTTCACCAGCGACGGCCTGCCCCGGCCCGTGCAGTTCATCGCCGACGGCGCCGAGATCCCGCTCACCGTGACCGACCTGACCGGCCTCGCCCCGCAGGAGCGGACCGCGCGCGTCGAGGAGCTGCTCGCCGCCGACCGCCGGCAGCGCTTCGACCTGTCCGCGCCGCCGCTCTGCCGCCTCCGGCTGCTCCGGCTGGGCGACGGCCGCGACCGGCTCGTCGTCACCCACCACCTCATCCTCTGGGACGGCTGGTCCGCCTGGCTGTTCCTGGAAGAGCTGTTCACGCTGTACGAGCGGTCCGGCGACACCACCGGCCTGCCCGCCCCGGGCTCGTACCGCGACTACCTGGCCTGGCTGGACCGGCAGGACGCGACCCGCGCGCTCGGCGCCTGGCGCGAGGCCCTCGCCGGCTTCGACGAGCCGACGCTCGTCGCCCCCGCAGGCCGCGACGCGGGCCCCGTCATCCCCGCCGACCACCACGCCGTCCTGTCCCGGGAGTCCAGCGACCGGCTGCGCGCCCTCGCCCGCCGGCACGGCCTCACCCTCAACACCGTGCTCAACGCCGCCTGGGGACTGGTCCTGTCCGCGCTGACCGGACGCGGCGACGTCGCCTTCGGCACCGCGGTCGCCGGACGGCCCGCCGACGTGCCGGACGCGGCCGGCATCATCGGCATGTTCCTCAACACGATCCCCGCCCGCGTCTCCTTCGCCCCGGACGAGCCGCTGCTCGACCTGCTGCGGCGGATGCAGTCCGAGCGCGCCGCCGTCATGCCGTACGAGTACGTGGGCCTCGGCACCCTCCAGCAGGAGACCGGGCACCGCCGCCTCTTCGACACCCTCTTCGTGCTCCGCTCCGCCGACGGCGAGGAGCGGGCCGCCGAACTGCGCAGGCGGCACGGCATCACGGACGTGGCGAACGTCGACGGCACCCACTTCCCGCTGACCCTGATCGTCACCCCCGAGACCCGGCTGCGGGTCACCCTGGCGGCCCGGCCCGACCTCTTCGACGCCGAGGCGTCCGCGACCGTCCTCAGCCGGTTCACCACCGTCCTGGAGAGGCTCGGCGAGCTCCTCGCCGGCCCCGACGCCGCCTCGGCCGGCACCGCCGCCGTGGACCTGCTGCTGCCCCCGGAGCGCGCCGCCCTGACGGCCGCGTGGGACGCCAGCCGCGAGCCCGTGCCGAACGAGACCGTCGCCGACCTGCTGACCGCCCAGGTCGCCCGAACCCCGGACGCCGTGGCCCTGGTCTTCGGCGAACGCGCCCTCACGTACGCCGAACTGGACGCGCGCGTCAACCGGATCGCCCGGCTGCTGCTCGCCCGGGGCGCCGGACCCGAGAAGGCCGTGGCGCTCGCGCTGCCCCGCTCCCTCGACATGGTCGCGGCCCTCTTCGCCGTCCTGCGGACCGGCGCCGCCTACCTGCCGCTCGACCTCGACCACCCGGCGGACCGGCTGCGGCTGATGGCCGAGGACACCGGACCGCTGTGCCTCGTCTCCACCACGGCCGTCGCCCCGACCCTGCGCGGCCCCGGGGGCCCCGCCGCCCCCGAACTCCTCCTCGACGACGAGGCCGTGGCCGCCGAACTGGACGCGCTGCCCGGCTCCACGATCACCGACGCCGAACGGCCCGCGTTCGCGCGCGACGTGCGGGACCGCCTGGAGCACCCGGCGTACGTCATCTACACCTCGGGCTCCACCGGCCGGCCCAAGGGCGTCGTCACCCCCTACCGGGGTCTGACGAACATGCAGCTCAACCACCAGAAGGAGATCTTCGACCCGGCGATCGCGTCCGCCGGCGGACGGCGGCTGCGCGTCGCGCACACCGTCTCCTTCGCCTTCGACATGTCCTGGGAGGAGCTCCTCTGGCTCGTCGAGGGCCACGAGGTCCACGTCTGCGACGAGGACCTGCGCCGCGACGCCGAGGCGCTGGTCGCCTACTGCGACGCCCACCGCATCGACGTCGTCAACGTCACGCCCACCTACGCCCAGCTCCTCGTCGAGGAAGGCCTGCTCGACCACGACGAGGCCGCCGGGAAGCACCGGCCCGCCCTGGTCCTGCTGGGCGGCGAGGCCGTCCCCGACACCGTCTGGGACCGGCTGCGCCGCACCGAGGGCACCTACGGCTACAACCTGTACGGACCCACCGAGTACACCATCAACACCCTCGGCGGATCGACGACGGACAGCGCCACCTCCACGGTCGGCGTCCCGATCCGCAACACCCGCGCCCACGTCCTCGACGCCATGCTGCGGCCCGTCCCGCCGGGCGCGCCCGGCGAGCTGTACATCGCCGGCACCGGGCTCGCCCGCGGCTACCACGACCGGCCCGGACTGACCGCCGAACGGTTCGTCGCCGACCCGTTCGGCGAGCCCGGCGAGCGCATGTACCGCACCGGCGACCTCGTGCGGCAGCGCCCCGACGGACTGCTCGACTTCCTCGGCCGCACCGACGACCAGGTCAAGATCCGCGGCTACCGCGTCGAACTCGGCGAGATCGCGGGCGCCCTGTCCGCGCACCCGGCGGTCGCGCACGCCGCCGTCGTCGTCGACGAGTCCACCGGCACCAGGCGCCTCGCCGGCTACGTCGTCCCCGAGGCGGGCACCGAGGCCGACGAGGAGCTGCTCCAGCACCTGCGCGACCACCTGAAGGCCGGCCTGCCGGACTACATGGTCCCGTCCGCGCTCGTCACCGTCGCCACCCTCCCGCTGACCGTCAACGGCAAGCTCGACGTCCGGGCCCTGCCCGCCCCCGACTTCGCCGGGACCACGACCAGCCGCCCGCCGCGCACCCCGCGCGAGGAGACGCTCTGCGCGCTCTTCGCCGAGGTCCTGGGCCTGCCCGAGGGCAGCGTCGGCATCGACCGCGACTTCTTCGAGCTCGGCGGCCACTCCCTGCTCGCCACCCGGCTCGTCAGCCGCGCCCGGACCGCGCTCGACGCCGAACTGGCCATCCGCGACCTGTTCGAGGCGCCCACCGTCGCCGAACTGGTGGAGCGGGCCGACCGTCGCGGCGGCGCGGCCCGCCCCGCGCTGACGGCCGGCGAACGCCCCGACGAGCTGCCGCTCTCCCACGCCCAGCAGCGGCTCTGGGTGATCCAGCAGATCGAGTGCACCTCGGCCGCGTACAACTTCCCGCTGGTCATGCGGATGCGCGGTCGCCTCGACACCGAGGCGTGGCGCGCCGCCCTCGGTGATGTGACGGAACGTCACGAGGCCCTGCGTACCGTCTTCTTCACCACACCGGACGGCCGGACGCTCCAGCGGGTGCTGCCCGCCGGGCAGGCGCGCCCCGTGGTGGAGACGGTCCGCGCCGCCGAGGAGGAGCTGCCCGGCCTCGTCGACGCGGCCGTCAACCGGCCCTTCGACCTCGCCGCCGAACTGCCCCTGCGGGCGACGATCGTGGAACTGGGGCCCGAGGACCACGTCGTCGTCCTGCTGCTCCACCACATCACCACCGACGAGTGGTCGGACCGCCCCTTCCTCCGCGACCTGGCCGCCGCCTACGCCGCCCGCACACGCGGCGGTGCCCCCGCGTGGGAGCCGCTGCCGGTGCAGTACGCCGACTACGCGCTCTGGCAGCAGCGGCTCCTCGGCGACCCGGCGGACGGCGACAGCCTGGCCGCGCGGCAGCTGGAGCACTGGCGCACGACGCTGGCCGGCGCCCCCGAGGAGTTGGACCTCCCCACGGACCGGCCGCGGCCCGCCCGCCCGGCGTTCACCGGAGCCGAACTGGACCTCGCCTTCGACGCCACGACCCACGAGGGCCTCAGGCGGCTCGCCCGGGAGACCGGCGCCAGCATGTTCATGGTCGTGCACGCGGCCGTGGCCGCCCTGCTGCACCGGATGGGCGCCGGCACCGACCTCCCCCTCGGCGCGCCCATCGCGGGGCGTGGCGACGAAGCCCTCGACGAACTCGTCGGCTTCTTCGTCAACACGCTCGTGCTGCGCACCGACCTGAGCGGCGACCCCGGCTTCACCGAACTGCTCGCCCGGGTCCGCGAGACCGACCTCGCCGCCTTCTCCCACGCGGACGTGCCCTTCGAGTCGGTCGTCGAGGCGCTCAACCCGACGCGCTCGCTCTCCCGCAACCCGCTCTTCCAGGTGATGGTCGGCTACCACGCCCGCACCGGCGAGGAGCAGGCGCTGCCCGGACTCGCCGTGGAGTACGTGCCGTTCCGGATCCGCTCAGCCAAGTTCGACCTCGTGTTCAGCTTCACCGAGCACACCCCGGCCGACGGCGGCACCGGCTCCCTGGGCTGCCGCCTGGAGTACGCCACCGAGCTGTTCGACCCGGAGACCGCCGCGGAGCTCGCCGACCGGCTCCGCCGGCTCGTCGCCGCCCTCGTCGCCGCGCCCGAACGGCCCCTGTCGCAGCTGGAGATCCTCACCGGCGAGGAGCGCCGGCTGGTCCTGGAGGGCTTCAACGGCCTGCCGCGCGAGGTCGAGGAGGAGCCGTTCCCGGCCCTGTTCGCCCGGCGCCTGGCCGAGCGGCCCGACGCCGTCGCCGTCGTCGACCGCGCCCGCTCCGTCACCTACGCCCAGCTCGACGCCCGCGCCGACCGTCTGGCCCGGCTGCTCGCCGCGCGCGGCGCCGGAGCCGAGAGCGTCGTCGGCGTGGCCGTACCCCGGTCCGTGGACATGGTCGCCGCGGTGCTCGCGGCCCTGAAGCTGGGCGCCGCGTTCCTCCCGCTCGACCTCGCCCACCCGGCCGACCGGCTCGCCTACATGATCGAGGACTCCGGAGCGGCCCTCGTGGTCGGCACCGAACCGGTCGCGGGCAAGATCCCCGACGTGCCGGGCGTGCCCGTCGTCCTGCTCGACGCGCCGGACACCGCCGCCGAGCTCGACGCCCTCCCCGGACAGCCCCTGGAGAGCGCTCCGGTCGCCCTCGACCAGGCCGCCTACGTGATCTACACCTCCGGCTCCACCGGCCGCCCCAAGGGCGTGGTCGTGCCCCACGAGGGCATCGCCAGCCTGGTCGCGACGGCCGTCGACCGCATGGGGCTGCGCCCCGACAGCCGGGTGCTGCAGTTCGCCTCGATCGGCTTCGACGTCTTCGCGTTCGAGCTGGCGATGGCGCTCTGCCACGGCGGACGGCTCGTCCTGATCACGGACGAGGCGCGGGTCGCCGGACCGGCGCTCACCGACTTCCTCGCGGACCAGCGGATCACCCACATGATCCTGCCGCCGTCACTGGTGTCGGCCCTGCCGCCCGGCTGCGAACTGCCGGAGGGATCGACCGTCCTGGTCGGCACCGAGACCGTGCCGCCGGACCTGTTCGAGCGGTTCGGCGCCACCGCCGACCTGATCTGCGCCTACGGACTCACCGAGGCCACGGTCAACTCCACGCTCTGGCCGGCCCGCGAGCACGGCGGCACCCCGGCCGGCCGGGTCCCGATCGGCCGACCCGACCCCAACACCCGCGCCTACGTGCTCGACGAGCACCTGCGGCCCGTGCCGCCCGGCGTGGTGGGCGAGCTGTACGTCGCCGGGCGCGGCCTCGCCCGCGGCTACCTCGGCAAGCCGGGCCTGACCTCCGAGCGGTTCGTCGCCGACCCGTACGGCGCGCCCGGCAGCCGGATGTACCGCACCGGCGACCGGGCCCGCTGGCGCCGCGACGGCAACCTCGACTTCCTCGGCCGGGTCGACACCCAGGTCAAGGTGCGCGGCTTCCGCATCGAGCTGGGCGAGATCGAGGCGGCCCTCGCCGGGCACCCCGCGGTCGCCCAGGCCGCCGTCCTGCCCGACCGCGACGGGGACATCGTCCGCCTCATCGGGTACGCCGTCCCCGAGTCGGGCGACCTCGACCCCCAGGAGCTGCGCGCCCACGTCGCCGGCCTGCTCCCCGAGTACATGGTCCCCGCGCTCGTGGTGCCGCTCGACGGCCCGCTGCCGCTGACCCCCAACGGCAAGCTGGACCGCAAGGCGCTGCCCGCGCCCGACTGGTCGGCCATGACCGGGGACGCCCGCCCGGCCACCGCGACGCAGGCCCGCCTGGCCGAGCTGTTCCGCGAGATCCTCAGGCTCGACAGCGTCGGCGTGCACGACAACTTCTTCGCCCTCGGCGGCCACTCGATGGCCTCGATGCGGCTCCTCGGCCGCATCCGCACGGAGTTCGGCGTCGAGCTCGGCATCCGGGACGTCTTCGACGCCCTCACCGTCGCCGGTCTCGCGGGCAAGCTCGACGGCGCGGCGGCCGCCCGCCCGGCGCTGCGTCCCGCCGCGCACGGGGACGGGCCGCTGCCGCTCGCGCCCGGCCAGCGCACCCAGTGGCGGGCGTACCGCCGCGGCCCCGGCTTCGACCACGCGCTGGTCCTGCGCGCCACCGACGGCTTCGACGCGGACGCGCTCGCCGCCGCCCTCGCCGACACCGCCGGCCGCCACGAGCCGCTGCGCACGGCCTTCGCGGAACGCGACGGCGCCGTGCACCAGCGCCCCGTCGACGCCCCCGTCCTGGTCGCCGAGGAGTGCGCCGACCTGGACGCCCGGCTGCGGGAACTCGCCGCCGGGACCTTCGACGCGGAGCGGGAGGCCCCGCTGCGGGCCCGCCTGCTCACGGGCGGGGACGGTACGCAGGCCCTGCTGCTCGCCCTGCACTATCTGGCCGTCGACGAATGGTCCGTGGTCCCGCTCTTCCGCGACCTCACCACCGCCTACGCGGCCCGCGTCCGGGGCCTCGCGCCCACGTGGGAGCCGCTGCCCGTCTCGTACGCCGACTACACCCGCTGGGCCCACGAGATCCTCGGCGACCCCACGGACCCCGACAGCCGCGGCGGACGACAGCTCGCCTTCTGGCGGGAGACCCTCCGGGACGTCCCGGAGCGCCTCGCCCTGCCGGGCGACGGCCCGCGGCCCGGCGCCGCCGGACCGGCGGGACACCCCGCGGACCACGTCGCCTTCGTGCTCGACGAGGAACTGCACGCGGCCGTCGACAAGCTGGCCCGGGCCACCGGCACCAGCATGTTCATGGTGCTGCACTCCGCGCTCGCGGCCCTGCTCACCGCGCACGGAGCGGGCACCGACCTGCCCATCGGCACGATGGTCGCGGGACGCACCGACGACCGGCTCGCCGATCTGGTCGGCAGCTTCCTCAACACGGTGGTGCTGCGCACCGACACCGCGGGCGACCCGACCTTCGCCGAACTGCTGGGCCGGGTGCGGGAGACCACGCTCGGCGCCCTCGACCGGCAGGACGTCCCCTTCGACGAGGTCGTCCGGGCCACCGGCCTGCCGGCCGACGGACCCCAGGTCATGGTGGTCCACCACGAGCAGGCCGAGCTGAGCCGGCTCGAAGGCGGCCTGGGCTCGCTGGAGGTCGTCCCGACCGGACGGACCCGGGCCGAGCTGACGCTCGGCTTCCACGAGCCGCGCGGCGACGGTCCCGTGCACTGCGCGCTCGTCCACGCCACCGACCTGATGGGCACCGCCGAGGCACGGCGGCTCACCGACGAACTGCTCCGGCTGCTGCGCACCGTGGCGGCCCGACCGGAACAGCCGCTGTCCGAGCTGTTCACCGCACCGTCCCAGAGGAGTGACACCGCATGACGACCAACCCGTTCGAGGACCCGCAGGGCACCTTCCTGGTCCTCGCCAACGACGAGAACCAGCACTCGATGTGGCCGGCCTTCGCCGAGGTCCCGGCCGGCTGGCGCACCGTCGCGGGCCCCGGCACGCGCGAGGCGTGCCTGGCCTACGTGGAGGAGAACTGGACCGACCTGCGGCCCGCGAGCCTCGCCGCCGCGCAGCGGGGCTGAGCCTGCCGGTCCGTACGTACGCCGCCGCCCGCGGAGGATTCCCTCCGCGGGCGGCGGCGTACGCGCGTGGTTCCTACCGGACGCCGCGCGCCGGCCCGGGCCCGGCCTCGCCCGAGTCCTCGCCGCCGTCCTCGGGGGCGTCCGCCGCCCGCCGGCTGTCCGACCACGCCGCCCACAGCGCGGCGTACGGGCCGCCGGCCGCGACGAGTTCGTCGTGGGTGCCGGTCTCGACGACCCGGCCCTGGTCCAGGACGACCACCCGGTCCGCCGCCGCGGCCTGGGGCAGCCGGTGGGCGACCAGCAGGCCCGTACGTCCCTCCAGGGCGCGGGCCGCGGCCTCCTCCAGGACGCGGGCGCCCGCGCTGCCCGCGTCGGCGGTCGCCTCGTCCAGGATGGCGACCGGCGGGTCCGCGAGCACGAGCCGGGCCAGCGCGAGGTGCTGGGCCTGGGCGACCGTCAGCCGGTGACCGCCCTCGCCCACGACGGTGGCCAGGCCCTCGGGCAGGGCCTCCGCCCACTCCAGGGCGCCGACGCGGTCGAGCGCCTCCCGCAGCTCCCCGTCCGTGGCCTCCGGCCGGGCCAGCCGGAGGTCCTCGGCCAGCGGACCGGCGAACACGTGCACCTCCTGGCTGATGAGGGTCACCGCCCGCCGGACGCCCTCCGGGCCCAGCTCGCGGACGTCGACCCCGCCGAGGGAGATCGCACCGCCGGTCGGCCGGTGCACGCCCGCGATGACCTTGGCCAGCGTGGTCTTGCCCGCGCCGCTCGCGCCCACCAGCGCCACCCGCTCGCCGCTGCGCACCTCCAGGTCGACGTCGGTCAGCACCGGACGTCCGTCCGCGTACGCGTGGCCGAGCCCGGTCACCTTGACCGCGCCGTCGACCGGCGCGGCCCCGCCCTCCGGCGTCCGCTCGGCGGCCAGGTTCGCGACGCCGATCAGGCGGGCGAGGCTGGCGCCCGCCGACTGGGCGTCGTCGATGAGGAAGAGCGCGGCGTTGACGGGGTTGAACAGGCTGTGGAAGTACAGGGCGGCGGCGGTGGCCGTGCCGATGCTCACCGATCCGTCCCGGACCATCAGGAAGCCGGTGCCGAGCATGGCGGCGAGGCCGATGAACTCGGCGAGGTTCAGCCGGGAGAAGAAGCCGGTGACGATGTGCAGCCCCCGCAGCGCCACGTCGCGGGCGGCGCCCGAACGGTCGTCGAGCAGGGTGGCGTGCCGGTCGTTCAGCCGGAACGCGCGGACGGTGCGCACCCCGCCGATGCTGTCGAGCAGCTGGTGCTGGAGCGCGCCGGTGGCGATGCGGTGCTCGGCGTACACGGGGGCGGCCCGCCGCAGGTACCAGCGGACGGACAGCACCTGGACGGGCATGGCGAGGAGCGCGGCGAGGAGGAACCGGCCGTCCAGGACGGCGAGGCCGACCAGGGTCAGGACGATGGTGAGCGCGGAGCGGGTGAACTCGGGCAGGGCCTGGCGCACCGACTTGGCGATCACCGAGACGTCGTTGGTGACGCGGGAGACGAGGTCGCCGGAGCCGGCCGCCTCGACGCGTTCGAGGGGCAGCCGGAGCGCCCGCTCGATGAACCGCTCGCGCACGGCCGCGAGCACCGTCTCGCCGAGCCGGGCCACCAGGGCGCTGCCCCACGCGGCGGCGGCGCCGCGCGCCAGCGCCACCACGACGAGCAGGACCAGGGGCACCGTCAGGGCGCCGGGGCCCTCGCGGTCCACCACCAGGTCGACGATGTGGCCGAGCAGCGGGGCGGTCAGCAGGCCGATCCCGGTCCCGGCGACCAGGACGAGGACGGCGGCGACGACGAGGAACCGGTGGCCGCGCAGGATCGCGCGGAGCGCCGCCCGGCTCTCCGCGCCGCTCGCCGTCGGAAGGAGCGCGCGGCTCCGGTCCTGCCCGCGGGCCTGGTCCTGCCCGCGGTCCCGGTCGGGCTCGCGCTCCCGGTCGTCCGCGCGGCCCCGGTCGTCCGCGCGGTCCTGGTCCTGCGTGCTGATCGCGCTCATGGCCGTCTCCGCCTCCGTGTTCCCCGTCGTGCGCGTCGTCCCGGCGAGGCCCGCGGGGTCCTCGTGCAGGGCGGTCATCCGAGCACCGCCGCGCGGTAGGTCTCGTCTCCGGCGACGAGGGCGGTGTGCGCGCCCTCGGCCGCCACCGTCCCCCCGTCGAGGACGACCACCCGGTCCGTCACCGCGAGGAGGGCCGGGCTGGTGGTGATCAGGACCGTGGTGCGCCCCTGCCGGACGTCCCGCAGCCGGGCGGCGATCCGGGACTCGGTGACGGTGTCCACGGCGGTCGTCGGATCGTGCAGGACGAGGACGGTGCGGTCGGCGGCGAGCGCCCGGGCGAGCGCGACGCGCTGGCGCTGGCCGCCGGAGAGGGACCGGCCGCGCTCGGCGAGCACCGTGTCGGCCCCGTCGGGCAGCAGCAGGGCCACCTCGTCCGCCGTGGAGGCGGACAGGGCGGCGTCGACGGCCGGGGTGCCGGTGCCGTCGGCGCCCGCCCGCACGTTCTCCAGCAGGCTGCTCTCGAACAGGTCGGCGTCGTGGGGGGCGACGAGGACCGAGCGGCGCAGCCGGTCGGGGTCGAGCTCGGTGAGGGGCACGCCGTCGAGTTCGACGCGTCCGTCGGCCGGGTCCGTCTCCCGGGCGAGGGCGAGGAGCAGGTCGTGGGCGACGGCCGGGTCCCGGGTCACGACGCCGGTGAGGCTGCCGGCCGGGAGGTCGAGGTCGACGCCGCGCAGGGAGCCGAGTCGGACGTCCCGCAGCCGGACGTGTCCGGCCGCCGTACCGTCCGGGGCCCGCTCGCCGCCGTCCACGGCGGCGGGGGAGGCGAGGACCTCGGCGATCCGCCGGGCGGAGGCGCGCGCCTGGGCGAACTCGGCGTTGGCGTAGGCGAGCAGCTGGAAGGGGCCGAGGAGGAACTGCGCGAGGCCGACCGCGGCGACCAGGTCGCCGACGCTGATGCTGCCGCGCATGGCGAGGTAGGCGCCGGTGATGCCGATGACCGCGATGAAGACGCCGGTCAGGGCGAGCAGCGCCCCCTCGTGCCCCGCGCGGCTGCGGGCCGCCCGCAGCGCCGCGGCGAGGGAGTCCTGGCTGGTGGTGCGGTAGCGGGCCACGGCGGCGGACTCGGCGCCCATGCCCTTGAGGACCCGGAGTCCGGAGACCAGGTCGGCGGCGACGCCGGAGGCGTGCGCGGCGCTCTCCTGTTCGGCCTCGCTGCGCCGTTCCAGGGGCCGGCTGATGCGGTGGCCGAGCCACAGCAGCGGCGGGATGCCGAGGAGGACGAGCAGGCCGAGCGGCACGGAGATCCGCAGCAGGGCGACCGCGCTGACCACGAGCGCGGCGATCGCCGCGCAGCCGTAGGGGAGGACGGTGGCGACCGAGCCGACGCGGCGGGCGTCGTTGGTGGCGATGCTGGTCAGCGCGCCCGGGAGCCGGTTCGCGTCGGCGCCGCCGCGCGGGTCGAGCACGCGGGCGCCGAGTTCGAGCCGGAGCCGGTGCGCGGCGTGCTCGCCGGCGCCCTCGGCGATCCTGGCGCTGGTCCGGTAGCAGGTGGACAGCACGAGGAAGAGGACGCCGAGCACCAGGAGCCATCGCACGAGCGCCGGCGTGGAGCCGGTGGCGACGGCCGTGTCGATGGCGGCGCCGATGACCACGGGCACCAGCGCCTCGCACGCCTGATGGGTCATGCCGAGCAGGGACGCCGAGACGACCCTCCGGCGCTGTCCCCTGATCGCACCGCGGAGGACGTGCCCCCCGGTCGGTCCTCCGATTGGCATGTGACCCTCCGTCTGGAGTCTGGAAAGTTAGGTAAGGCTACTCTAAGATCGTGACCGCTCACGCGAGGGTCGAACACCCCTGCGGACGTGGACCCTTCGATCCATCTCCCCCTGGATTCAGGCGCGTTGACCCGACCTCCACGTTCGGTTAGCCTCGCCTAAGTTGCAAGTCTCCTACGCGTCGAGTCACTGACTCATCCCTACAGCACACGAACGATCGCGGTACGCGTGCACCGCCGTCAGGGGGAACAGTCGTTGCCGGTCGAAACCCAGGCGGTGTCCGACGAGGAGACCGCCCCCGCCGTCGTGCCCACGCCCCGTGGCACCGCCACCGTGCTGCGGAGCGCCGGGCTGCTCGCCGTCCTCGCCGCGCTCGTCCTCGTCTGTCTGCTCAGCGTGTGGACGGGCACGCGGGGAATCCCCTTCACCGCCACCTGGAACGCGCTGTGGCACCCCGACGGGTCCGAGACCTCCGTCATCATCCATGACTACCGCATCCCCAGGACCCTGCTCGGCCTCCTCGTCGGCGCGGCCCTCGGCCTGTCCGGAGCGCTGATGCAGGCGCTGACCCGCAACCCGCTCGCCGAGCCCGGTCTCCTCGGGATCAGCCTGGGATCCTCGACGGGGGTCGTCAGCGCCATCGCCTTCCTGGGCATCGGCTCCGTCCTCGGCTACGTGTGGTTCGCCCTGGCCGGCGCGGCCCTCGCCTCGGCCCTCGTGTACCTCCTGGGCTCCTCGGGGCGCAAGGTCGCCACCCCGGACCGGCTGGTCGTCGCCGGCGCGGCGGTGACCGCGGTGCTGTACGCCTTCAACTCGGCGGTCCTGCTGCTGAATCCGCGCGCCTTCGACCAGTTCCGCTTCTGGACGGTCGGCTCGCTCGCCGGCCGGTACCTCGACGTCCTGTACGTGATCCTCCCCTTCGTCGCCGTCGGCCTCTTTATCGCCCTGCTGCTCGGCCCCGCGCTCAACGCCCTCGCCCTGGGCGACCAGATGGGCCGGGCCCTCGGCGTCGACGTCCACCGCACCCGGATCCTCGGCGCCTTCGGCGTCGTGCTGCTGTGCGGCGCCGCGACCGCCGCCGCCGGGCCGATCGCCTTCGTCGGCCTCGTCGTCCCGCACATCGCCCGCTTCGTCGTCGGCCCGGACCAGCGCTGGGTGCTCGCCTACTCGATGGCGCTCGCCCCGGTGCTGCTCGTCGGGGCCGACGTGGTGGGCCGGGTGATCGGCGCCCCCGGCGAGGTCCAGGTGGGCATCGTCACCGCGTTCATCGGCGCCCCCGTCTTCCTCGCCCTGTGCCGTCGTCGAAAGCTGGTCATGCTGTGAGCGCCGTACGCGAGGGCGGACCCGCCCCGCACCCCGGGTCCCGGGACACGCCGGGCCGGTTCGCCCACCGGCCGCGCGTGATCACCGGTACGGTCCTGCGCACCCCCGCCGGCGGGCTCTCCGTACGGGTCCGGGGCAGGGCGCTGGCCGTGACCGCCGCGATCCTCGCCGCCCTCCTCGCCGTCACGCTCGTCTCGCTGACCACCGGGGACTACGAACTGACCGTCGGCGAGGTGCTCCGGGCCCTCACCGGCGGCGACTCCGGAGGCGCCGACTTCATCGTCAACACCCTGCGCCTGCCCCGGCTGCTGACCGCCCTGGCCGTGGGCGCCGCCCTCGCCGTCAGCGGCGCCCTCCTGACCAGCCTCACCGGCAACGCCCTGGGCAGCCCGGACATCATCGGCTTCACCAACGGCTCCGCCGTCGGCGCGCTCACCGTCATCATCGTCCTGCACGGCAGCATGACGCAGATCGCGACCGGCGCCCTGATCGGCGGCCTCGCCACCGCCGCCGCCGTCCACCTCCTCATGCTGGGCCGCGGCCTCCAGGGCTTCCGGCTCGTCGTCATCGGCATCGGGGTCAGCGCGCTGCTCCTCGCCGTCAACTCGTACCTGATCACCCGGGCGACCTTCCAGGAGGCCCTGGAGGCCCAGGCGTGGCTGATCGGAAGCCTGGGCAACCGCGGCTGGACGCACGCGAACGCCATCCTGATCGCGGTCGCCGTCCTCCTCCCGCCCGCCTTCCTCCTCTCCCGCCGGCTCGCCATGGTCGAGATGGGGGACCTCACCGCCACGGCCCTCGGCGTCGACGTCGGCCGCACCCGCGCGGTGCTGCTCCTCATCAGCGTCGCGCTGGCCGCCTTCGCCACGGCCGTGACCGGACCCATCTGGTTCATCGCCCTGGCGGCGCCCCAGCTCGCCCGGCGCCTGACCCGCACCGCCGGCCCCGCCCTGCTGCCCGCCGCGCTCATGGGCGCGCTGCTCCTCGCGGCGAGCGACCTCGCCGCGCAGCGCCTCTTCGCCCCGGCCCTCCTCCCGGTGGGCACGGCCACCGGCACCATCGGCGGGCTGTACCTCATCTGGCTGCTGATCACCGAGTCGCGAAAGAGCCGCGCATGACTGGAACGAACACCCCGACGCCCCGGCTGCGCGCCGAGGACCTGACGCTCTCCTACGACCAGCGGACGGTGGCCGAACACCTCGGCGTCGCCATTCCCGACCACTCCTTCACCGTGATCATCGGACCCAACGCCTGCGGCAAGTCCACCCTCCTCAAGGCCCTCGCGCGGATGCTCAAGCCGCGCGGCGGACAGGTCTACCTGGACGGCGCGGCCATCTCCTCGTACCGCTCGCGCGAGGTCGCCCGCCGCATCGGACTCCTGCCGCAGACCTCCACCGCCCCCGGCGGCATCACCGTCGGCGACCTCGTCGCCCGCGGCCGCTACCCCCACCAGGGCATGCTCAAGCAGTGGTCCGCCGAGGACGAGACGGCCGTCGTGGAGGCCATGCGGCAGACCGGGGTCCTGGAGCTGGCCGACCGGCCCGTCGACGACCTCTCGGGCGGCCAGCGCCAGCGCGTGTGGCTCTCCATGGTCCTCGCCCAGCAGACCTCCCTGCTGCTCCTCGACGAGCCCACCACCTTCCTCGACATCGCCCACCAGGTCGACGTGCTCGACCTGTGCGCCGAACTGCACGCCCGCAAGGGGCACACCGTCGTTGCGGTGCTCCACGACCTCAACCAGGCGTGCCGCTACGCCACCCACCTCGTCGTGATGCGCCCCGGCGGCGTCATCGCCGCCCAGGGCGCCCCCGCCGACGTCATGACCGCCGATCTGGTCGAGGACGTGTTCGGGCTGCCCTGCCGCATCATCGACGACCCCGAGACCGGTACGCCCCTGATGGTGCCCGCCGCGCCCAAGCGGTTCGCGCCGGAGGAGACCGAGGGCGGCGAACCGGCCGCCGCCGACGCCGTGATGGCCGAACGACGCTAGGACGGACCGCCCATGATGCTCTGCACGAGGCTGACGAACGGGAACATCCTCACCATGGACCCGGACCACCCGGTCGCCCACGACCTGGGCATCTGGCACGGCCGCGTCGTCGGCCTGGACGAGGCCGTGACCGGACTGCCCGCCCGGGAGGTCGTCGACCTCCAGGGGGCCACCGTGCTCCCCGGGTTCATCGACAGCCATGTGCACCTGGCGTGGACCGGGCTGAAGGCGCGCACGCCCAGCATCGCCGGCCTCACCCGTGTCGACGACGTCCTCGCCGCCGTGGCGGACGCGGCCGCCCGCCGCCCGCCCGGCGCGTGGGTGAGCGTCGGCGGCTACGACCAGCGGGCCCTCGGCCGCCACCTGACCGCCGCCGAACTCGACACCGTGAGCCAGGGCCGCCGGATCTTCCTCATGCACGACTCCGGCCACGCCTGCGTGGTCGACACCGCCGTGCTCGACCTGCTCCCGGCCGAGGTCCCCCACGAGGACGGCCTCCTCGTCGAGAGCGCCATGGGCGCCGTACGGCGGCTCCGCCTGCCCTACGCCCAGGCCGAGCTCGCCGACGCCATCGAGCACGCGGGCCGGGTCTGCCTCTCGGAGGGCGTCACCGCCTGCGCCGAGGCCGGGATCGGCGGGGGCCTGCTCGGCCACAGCCCGGTCGAACTCGGCGCCTACCAGCTCCTGAGGGACGAGGGCCGGCTGCCGCTGCGGGTCCAGCTCATGCCGGGCGGCGACACCCTGAAGCCCGCCGGGGCCCACGCGCACGACGGCATCCCGCGCGCCCTCGACCTCGGCCTGCGCACCGGCTTCGGCGACGACTGGCTCTCCGTCGGCGCCCTCAAGATCTACACCGACGGCGGCATGATGGCGCGGACGGCCGCGCTCACGGAGCCGTACGAGGGGATGGGCGACCACACCGGGCAGCTCCAGGACGACCCGGAACGCCTCACCGAGCTCATCGTGGACGGGCACCTCGGCGGCTGGCAGCTCGCCGTGCACGCCATCGGCGACCGGGCGGCCGACCTCGCCCTCGACGCCCTGGAGCGGGCGCAGAAGCTGCGCCCGCGCCCCGACGCCCGCCACCGCGTCGAGCACGCCGGGCTGATCCGCCCCGACCAGCTCCCGCGCTTCGCCGCGCTCGGCGTCAGCGCGGTCGTCCAGCCCGGCTTCCTGCGCTCCTTCGGCGACGACTACGCCGCCGTGATGGGCGAGCGCCGGGCCCCCTGGATGTACCGGGGCAGGGGCTTCCTCGACCACGGCGTGACCCTCGTCGGCAGCTCCGACCGGCCCGTCACGGACGGCGCGCCGCTGCGGGCGATCCAGTTCATGGTCGAGCGCGCGTCCTCGTCGGGGGCCCTCATCGGTCCCGGCGAGGCCATCACGGTCGAGGAGGCCCTGCGGGCCTACACCGTCGCGGGCGCCCATGCCTGCCGCTGGGAGGACAGCGCCGGCAGCCTCACCCCGGGCAAGCGGGCCGACCTGGTCGTCCTCGGCGACGACCCGCGCCGCGTCGATGCCTCCCGGATCGGGGACATCGAGGTCGTGACGACGCTCGTGGACGGCCGTGACACCAAGGGGACGTGGGCGGCATGACGGGGCCGGCGGACGGACTCGGGGCATGGGCGCACCTCTGGCGGGCGCCCGAGGAGCCGCCCCGGTGGGTCGTCTGGACGGGGGCCGGGGAGACCCTGGTCTTCGACGTGGAACTGAACGTGCCGGCCCCGGTGGAGGACGCGCTGCTCCCGGAGGTCCTCCGCCGCATGCGCGCGGCCGGGGCTCCGGAGAGCGACGCCTACCCGGGCCGCGCGTGCGGGTGAGGCCGTACCGGCCGACTTGGTTCACGGAGAAGGTAAGGCTAACCTAACTCTCGTTGGTCTCACCGGAGTTGCGCGGCGGTCCGACCGCCCCCGGCTCCGTCGGGGAGCCCCGCCGCGCCCGGTGGAATCCGAGGAAGGAACGCCTTGACCACGGCACCGCCGCCTCCCGCAGCGCCGTCCCGCGCCCCCCGCCCGTCCGTCGCCGCCGAGTTCACCGTGCGGGCGGCACGCCGGGACGACGGTCCGGAACTCGCCGCGCTCTCCCGTCCGTTCGCCCGCACGGGGGAGCTGCGGGAGCGCCCGCTCTCCCTCTACCTCGCGCGGGCGGCCGACTTCCTCGTCGCCCAGGGGCCCGACGGCGCCCTCGAAGGCTGCCTCGGGCTGCGCGAACACGCCACCGCCGGGGTGCTGTACAACTTCTGCGTCGTCCCGCACCGCCAGGGATCGGGCATGGGCAGCCGTCTGCTGCAGGCGGCGACGGCCAGGGCCCGCAACCGCTCGCTCACGGCCCTGTTCACGGCGACGACCGGAAGCGGCCGCCTCTTCCTCCGCAACGGCTTCGCACCGGTCCGCCCGAGCCGGGCGCCGGCCGCGTGGGCGCGGTCCCTGGACCCGGGCCGCGACGCCCGCGTCCTGGCCCGCGCCCTGGAGGCGTGAGGGCCCCGCCAGGGGCCCGTGGTCACGGACGCGCGGCGTCGAGGATCGCGGGGAGGGCCGCCGTCAGCGCCCTCGCCCGGTCCTCGCCGATCGTCAGGGCGGGGGCCAGGCGTACGACCCCGGGCCCGGCCGCGTTCACGAGGAACCCGGCGTCCTGGGCCGCCCGCTGGACCCGCGCGGCGACCGGCTCGGTCAGCGCGACGCCCAGGAGCAGCCCCGCTCCCCGCACCTCGTGGACCGAAGGGTGCCCGAGCGCCTCGATGCCGTGCTTCAGCCGTTCGCCGAGCCAGGCGGCATGGGGGAGGAGCCCCTCCTTCTCGACGGTCTCCAGGACGGCCAGCGCGGCCGCGCACGCCACGGGGTTCCCCCCGAAGGTGGAGCCGTGCTGCCCGGGGCCGAGCAGGGCGGCGGCCGGGCCGAAGGCGACCGCGGCGCCGATCGGCAGCCCCCCGCCCAGCCCCTTCGCCAGCGTCACCACGTCCGGGTCCACGTCCTCCACCGCCTGGTGGGCGAACCAGTGCCCGGTGCGGCCGACCCCGGTCTGCACCTCGTCGAGCACGAGGAGGCTCCCGGACGCACGGGTGATCTCGCGCGCCGCCCGGAGGTATCCCGCGGGCGCGGGCACCACGCCCGCCTCGCCCTGCACCGGCTCGACGACCACCGCGGCCGTCCGCTCGGTGACGGCCGCGCGCAGGGCGGCCACGTCCCCGTACGGCACGTGCGAGACCTCGCCGGGCAGCGGCAGGAAGGGCTCGCGCTTCGCCGGCTGGCCGGTGAGGGCCAGCGCCCCCAGGGTCCGGCCGTGGAAGCCGCCCTGCGCCGCCACGACGTGCGGCCGCCCGGTCCTGCGGGCGATCTTGAAGGCGGCCTCGACGGCCTCCGCGCCGGAGTTGGCGAAGAAGACCCGGCCCGGCCGCCCGAGCAGGTCGAGCAGCCGCTCGGCGAGGGCGACGGCCGGCTCGGAGACGTACAGGTTCGACACATGGCCGAGCCGGGCGACCTGGGCGGAGACCGCGGCCACCACGGCGGGATGGGCGTGCCCCAGCGAGTTCACCGCGATCCCGCCGGTGAAGTCCGTGTAGACGCGCCCCGCCTCGTCCCAGACCAGGCTGCCCTCGCCGCGCACCAGGGCCAGCGGCGGCGTGCCGTACGTGTCCATCATGACGGCCTGCCAGCGCTCGGTCAGCGGGGCGGACGCACCGGCGGTCACGGGCGGACCTCCAGCCGGGCGGGGACGGCGGCCGGCTCGTCCGGGACGATCGTGGTTCCCCGGGCCTCCGCCGAGAACAGGCCGTGCAGCACCGCGTGCGGCTGCCGCCCGTCGAGGACCTGGGCCCGGCCCACGCCCGCCCGCACGGCCCGCAGGCAGCCCTCCATCTTCGGCACCATGCCGCTCGCGAGCCCCGGGAGCAGGACGCCCAGCTCCGCGGCGGTCAGACGCTCGATCACCTCGGTGCCGTGCGGCCAGTCCGCGTACAGCCCGTCGACGTCGGTGAGCACCACGAGCCGGTCGGCGCCGAGGGCGACCGCCAGGGCGGACGCGGCGAGGTCGGCGTTGACGTTGTACACCTGGCCGTCCGTGCCGCGCGCGATCGGGGAGACGACCGGGACGAGCCCCTCGTCCAGCATCGCCCGCACGGTCTCCGGCGACACGGCCACGATGTCGCCCACGAGGCCGATGTCCACGAGCCGCCCGTCCACCGACGCCGGGCGCCGTACGGCCGTCAGCAGCTCGGCGTCCTCGCCCGACAGTCCCACGGCGAACCGGCCGTGGGCGTTGAGCACGCCGACGAGCTCCCGCTGGATCCGGCCGGTCAGGACCATCCGGACCACGTCCATGGTCTCCGGCGTGGTCACCCTCATCCCCGCCTCGAAGCGGACCTCCAGGCCGAGGCGGTCGAGCATCGCGCTGATCTGCGGGCCGCCGCCGTGCACCACGACCGGCAGGAGGCCCGCCTGCCGCAGCTCCACGACGTCGCGCGCGAACGCCTCCAGGAGCGCCCCGTCCACCATGGCGTTGCCGCCGAACTTCACCACGACCGTGCGGCCCCGGAGGGCCTCGCGCAGGTCCGGCCGTGTCTCCACCCCGACCCCGCTCACGAGCTGTAGGCGCTGTTCTCGTGGACGTACTCGGCCGTGAGGTCGTTGGTCCACAGGACCGCCGACTCGTCACCGGAGCGCAGGTCGACGGTGACGGTGACGCGGCGCCCCGTCAGGTCCACCCCGTCCCGCGGCTCCCCGGCCGCGCCGTCCCGGCAGACCCAGACGCCGTTGATGGCCACGTCGAGACGGTCGGGGTCGAAGACGGCGTCGGTCGTGCCGATCGCCGAGAGCACCCGGCCCCAGTTGGGGTCCTCGCCGTGCAGCGCGCACTTGAGCAGGTTGTTCCGCGCCACCGAGCGGCCCACCGTCACGGCGTCCCGCTCCGAGGCGGCGCCGACCACCGCCACCTCGATCTCCTTGGACGCCCCTTCGGCGTCCGCGACCAGCTGCCGTGCCAGGTCGAGGCAGACGGCGTGCACGGCCTCGGCGAACTCCCGGGGCTCCGGGGCGGTGCGCGACGCTCCCGAGGCGAGCAGCAGCACGGTGTCGTTGGTGGACATGCAGCCGTCCGAGTCCACCCGGTCGAAGGTCGTGCGCACGGCGGAGCGCAGCGCGGAGTCGAGCAGCGCGCCGTCCGCGTCGGCGTCCGTGGTGAGGACCACCAGCATGGTGGCGAGCCCGGGCGCGAGCATGCCCGCGCCCTTCGCCATGCCGCCGACCGTCCAGCCGGACCGGGAGACGGCCGCGGTCTTGTGCACCGAGTCCGTCGTCCTGATGGCGACGGCCGCGTCCGTGCCGCCGTCGGACGACAGGGCGCGCGCCGCGGCCTCGATGCCGGACACGACGCGGTCCATGGGCAGTCCGACGCCGATCAGGCCGGTGGAGCAGACGGCGACCTCCTCCGCCTCCCCGCCCGTCGCGCCCGCCGTGCGCTTCGCCATCGTCCGGGCGTCGTAGACACCGGCCGGGCCCGTACAGGCGTTGGCGCCACCGGAGTTGAGGACGACGGCGGTGACGCGGCCGTCGGCGAGCACGCGCCGGGACCAGCGGACGGGCGCCGCCTGGACGCGGTTGGAGGTGAAGACGCCGGCGGCGGCGCGGGACGGGCCCTGGTTCACCACCAGGGCGAGGTCGGGATCACCGGATTCCTTGATCCCGGCGGCGACACCGCTCGCAAGGAATCCCCGGGCAGCGGTCACGGTCACTGTGCCTCTCCGTTCGCTTCTCCGCCCGCGCAGCGCAGAGGTGCGGGCTTCGTTGTCATCTGCGGACCGGCGGCTGCGCGAGCTCCCCCGGCTACCGCCGGGAGGTGCCCCCGGCTCACGGAGCCACTCCGTTCGTGGGCAGGCCCAGCCGTTCCGGCAGGCCGAGGGCGACGTTCATGCTCTGCACCGCGCCACCGGCGGTGCCCTTGGTCAGGTTGTCGATCGCGCTCACGCAGACGAGCCGGTGCGCCGCGGGGTCCACGGCGACCTGCACGTGCGCCGTGTTGGATCCGGTCACCGAGGCCGTGGAGGGCCACCGGCCGGGTGGCAGCAGCCGGACGAACGGCTCGTCGGCGTAGGCCGCTTCGAAGACCGCGCGCACCTCCTCCTCGCGCACCGGCGCGTCCGCCCGGAGCCGGGCCGAGCAGGTGGCGAGGATGCCGCGCGGCATGGGGGCGAGCGTCGGGGTGAAGGAGACGGTCACGCGTTCGCCGGCGACCCGGGAGAGGTTCTGCGTCAGCTCGGGTGTGTGCCGGTGGCCGCCGCCGACCCCGTACGGGCTCATCGAGCCCATCACCTCGGAGCCGAGGAGGTGGGGCCGGAGCGACCGGCCGGCTCCGGACGTGCCACTGGCCGCGACGATCACGGCCTCGGGTTCCACCAGCCGTGCCGCGTGGGCGGGGAACAGCGCGAGGGTGGCCGCGGTCGGGTAGCAGCCGGGCACGGCGACGCGGGTGGTTCCCTTCAACTCCGCGCGGGCGCCGGGGAGTTCCGGCAGGCCGTACGGCCAGGTGCCCGCGTGCTCGGTGCCGTAGAACCGCTGCCAGTCGGCCGGATCGCGCAGGCGGAAGTCCGCCCCGCAGTCCACGACCAGGGTGGACGGGTCCAACGCGCCGGCCAGCGAGCCCGAACGGCCGTGCGGCAGGGCGAGGAAGACCACGTCGTGGCCGCGCAGCACGGCCGCCGTCGTCTCCTCCAGGAGCCGGTCGGCGAGGCCGTCCAGCTGGGGCTGTACCTCGCCGAGCCTCCGGCCGGCGCTGCCGTGGCCGGTCACCGCGCCGAGCTCCACCCCGGGGTGCGAGGCGAGCAGGCGCAGGATCTCTCCGCCGGCGTAGCCGCTGGCTCCGGCCACCGCGACCCGTAAGGCCATCTTCGTCCGTCTCCTGTGTCGGGGGATCCGGTGGCGCATCCGCGAGGCGCCCCAATTGAGGTAAGGCTAACCTTACTTGGGGTCCGGTGTCACGCCCTCGCGTCCACCTCGCGCGCGGGGTGGCGGTGGATCCGGCCGCGGGCGGCGAGTTCCAGGGTCAGGGCGATGGCGAGCGCCTCGACGGCGAGCAGGGCGACGAGGACGAAGAGCTGGACCGCGCCGGCCGTGACGGGGGAGGCACCGCCGAGGAGCATCCCGACGAAGGCTCCCGGCAGCGTCACCAGGCCGACGGTGCGGGTCTGGTCCAGGGCGGGCAGCAGCGCGTCCGAGGCGGCGGCGCGGGCCACTTCGAGCCGCGCCTCCCGCTCCGGGAGGCCGAGCGCGAGACCGGCCTCGACCTCGCCGTGCCGCTGGTCGAGTTCGTCCAGCGCGCGGCGCCCGGCGAGGACCGTCGCGGTCAGCGCGCCGCCGATGAGGATGCCGGCCACCGGAATGACGGCGATGCCGGGCACGGTCAGGAGTCCCGCCGCGACGAGCCCGGCGACGGTGGGCACCACCGGGGCCGCGATGGGCAGGGCCGCCCACCACCAGGTCCCGTTCCCGGTGATGCGGCGGCCGGCGGTGCGGGTGGCGACGGAGAGCATCAGGAGGAGGAAGCCGATCAGTCCCGCGGTGCGGTGGACGGCCCAGCCGATCACCGCGGACACCACGGCGAGCTGCGCCGCCGCCCGCAGCCCGGCCGTCACGATCTCGCGGGCCCGCCCGGCCGATCCGTCCGGGGACAGCCGGAACAGCGCCACCGCCCCGGTGGCCACGAGGAGCAGGACGACGAGGGCCACGGCGAGCGACGAGTCGACGGGCAGCAGGGTTTCGGCGGCGAGAGGCATGCGACATCGCTACCCCGCGGGGCGGGCGGCCTCGCTCAGGCGGACAGGTGGGAGTGGGCGGCCCGCCGGGCGGCCGTCAGGACGGCGTGGATCTGGAGCCCGACCTGGTCGACCTCGGTGATCGCGGTGGGGAACGGCAGCCGTACGTCGTGGTGCGTGGTGGCGTGTTCGAGGCGCAGGGTGATGCCGTAGCGGTCGATCGCGAGGGGCAGGGCGCGTTCGAGGCCGTGCGTGAGGCCCGGATCGGCGAGGCGCAGCAGCCGGGTGACCAGATCGGGATGGTCGGCGGAGAGGTGGTGCAGCATGGCCGCCTCGCAGCCCGCGAGGGGGTCGGTCTCCGCTGTCTCCAGCTGGGCCAGGGGGACGTACGCGCGGCCCCCGGCGTCTTCGAGGACGGCCTGGCCGAGCTGTACGCAGGTGCTCCCGTCGGTCTCCGCGAGGTACGGGGCCGCCACGAGACCCGTGAGGGTCACGCGGGCGCGCAGCCGGTCGCGTACGGGCGCGGGCGCGATGTCGGTGAGCTCCACGCGGATCGGGACGCGGGGCGTCCGGTCGCCGGAACCGAGGTCGTCGGAGGGCTCGTGGAGGTGGATGCGGCCCATCGCGGCCGCGCCGTCGAGGCTGTGGATCTCGTGGCGCCGGCCGTCGGCGACGACGGTCATGGAGTGGGCCACCGTGATGATCGACCGCATCCGCTCGGCGGGCGTCGGACCCGTGGCGCGGGTGGTGCGGGTGGTGTGGAGGCGCATGGGTACTCCAGGGGCGTCGCGGAGGCAGCTACTTAGGCAAGCCTAACCTAACCGCAATCGGGGTGGGGTGGAAGCCCCGATCCGGTGCGCGGCGCGCAGCCGTCCCGGCCGGGCGAGCCGGCGATCGCCCGGGCCGACGGACCGTCAGGAGGGCTCGCGCAGCAGCCGCTCCAGATCGCCCAGGAGCCGCAGGGCGTCCGCGCGATGGCCCGCCCCCAGGGCCGACGCGGGCCGGGCGGCGTCGGCCCGGGACGCGTACGCGCCGTCGGCGAGGGCGGCCATGCGCAGGGCCGCGGCGGCCTGGCGGGCGAACATCGCGAGCAGGTCCAGCTCCTGGAGCCCGGAACGCGCCTGCGGCGACGGATCGAGGACCTCCAGGACGCCCAGTACCCGGCCGTCGCTGATCAGCGGGGCGGCCATCAGCGCGTTCGGCACGTACGCGGTGGACTCGGCCAGCTCCCGGTCGAAGGAGGCGCTGGTCGCCAGGTCGTCCACCACCATCGGCTCCCCGGAGGCCGCCACCCAGCCGGCGATGCCGCGCCCCGCCGGGAAGCGGCGGCCCACCAGGAACTCCTCGCCCTGGCCGGAGACCGCCTGGAAGACCAGCTCGTCGGCGTCCTCGTCGAGCAGGAACACCGAGCCGGCCGCCGCGCCGAAGATCGCCCGGGCGACGTCGACCACGGACTGGAGCAGATCGCGGCGCAGCGCGTCCAGCGGGGGATCAGTGCGAGTGTTCATGGCGGGCCTCTCCTGCCGGGACGGGACCCCGCGGCGCCGTGCGCACATTGGCCGCGGAGAGGTACAGGGCGTTCTTGAGCTGGAAGGCCGTCATCCTCGGGTGGGCCGAGAGGATGCGGGCGCACAGCCCGGTGATGTACGGGGTCGCGAAGCTGTTCCCGGTGGTGCGGATGGAGCGGCCGCCCAGCCACGGGACGGTCACGTTCTGCCCCGGGGCGAAGAACTCCACCGGCGGCGACGGGTTGTAGAGGTGCAGCCCGGGGTCGTCCTCCTGGTGGCTGCCGACGGAGACGACCGAGGCGAACCGCCAGGGGAAGCTCTCCACGGGCGAGTTGTGCGCGGAGGCGACGATCACCGTCCGGGAGAAGTAGGCGTGGTCGGCCAGCCGGTGGAGCTCCTCGGCGAAGCGCGCCCGGGTGGTGGACAGGCTCAGGTTCACCAGGTCGAAGCCCTGCTCGACCGCCCAGCGCAGACCGGCGAGCATGACGTCGCCCGTTCCGGAGAAGCGCTCGCCGAGGACCCGGACGCTGTACAGCTCGCACTCCGGCGCCGTGCGGCGGATGATCCCCGCGCACGCGGTGCCGTGGCCGCAGCTGTCCCCGGTGTCCGTGGGCCGGACCTCGACGGCGTCGCCCGCCGGGTCCTTGACCACCACCCACGAGCCCTGCACGGGGCCGACGTCCGGGTGGTCGCGCTCGACTCCGGAGTCGACGACGCACACCCGCACCCCCCGTCCCGTCCCGGTCACCGCCGGACCGGAAGGCGCCGGACCGAGGTCCGCCTCCACCGGTACGTCGTCGGGGCCGCGGCCCCGCAGGCTCCAGGTGAGGCCGCCGCCCCGCGCGGTGTCGGCCGTCGTCATCGGCGCCCGCTCCTCTCGTCCGTCCCGGCGCCCGTGAGGCCCGCCAGGAAGCGTCGCGCCTCGCGCGCACCGCGCGCGTGGCCCTTGTCCGTGAACCGTTCCACCGCCGACCACGCCGACTGCCCGGCCTCGCCCGGCAGTCCGAGGGCCGCCAGGGTGCGGGCCCGGTCCAGGGCCGCGGTGGCCCGGACCAGGGGGGAGTCGGTGAGCTCGGCGGTCCGCACGGCCGTGTCCGCCTGCCGCCGGGCCTCCTCGGCGTCACCGCCGCGGGCGGCGAGCCGGGCCCGGAGCCCGGCCAGCTCCACCACGTCCGCGCGCGGCAGCCGCCGCCCGTCCGCCAGACCGTCGAGCCAGCGCTCGGCCGACACCCGCCGGTTCATGTCCAGGGCCAGCCGGGCCGCGTCCAGGGCGATCGCCTGGCGGAAGCCGGCGGCCCCCAGCGCGGCCGCCGTCGCGTCGGCCTCCCCGAGCAGGGCCAGCGCCCGCCCCCGGTGGCCGAGCAGCGCCTCCGCGGTCGCCCGGAAGACCGGCAGGAACACGCCGACCTCCGCGTAGTCCAGCTCCGCCGCGAGCCGCTCCGCCTCCGCGAACGCCGCCCGCGCGTCGGCGGGGCGGCCCCGGAGCGCGTACAGCACCGCGAGCGGGCAGTTGAGGGTGACGCGCACGGTGGGCCGGCCGGTGCCGTGCTCGGCGAGCAGCGCCCGGCACCGGGCCAGCGCCGTCTCCACCGGCTCCGGGCCGCGCCACAGCGAGACGCCGATCGCGCCCAGGGTGGCGGCCCGCTCCGGTTCCGCCTCCGCCTCGGCGGCGTGCGCGAGCGCCCGTACGAGGTCGCGGTCGGCCTCCGCGTGCCGGCCGGCCTGCTGCAGCTGCTGGGCGAGCCGCAGCCGGGCCCGGGCCTGGCCGACGGAGTCCGCCGCCGCCTCGAAGACCGGCAGCACCCGGCGGGCCGTCGCCACCACGCCGCCGCCCGCCGGGTCGAGGACCGCGAGCGCGAGGCGGGCGTGCGCGGACTCGACGGCCGGACCGTCCGCGTCGAGCACCTCGCGCAGCAGCGCCGCGCCCTCGTCGGCCTGCCCCTGCGCCAGGCGCACCTCGCCGAGCCGGCGCAGGGCCGACAGCCGGGCCGGCGCGCCGGGCGCGAGCAGCTCCACGGCCCGCCGCAGCAGGCTCTCCGCCCAGTGCAGGTCGGACCGGGAGAGCGCCTGCGCGCCGGCCTCGCCCAGCGCCTCGGCGGCGCGCTCCCCGAGCCGCGCGGTCCGCTCGTCCAGGAGGCCGAGCTCCACGCGGTAGCGGTGGGCGCGCTCCAGATGGCCGCCGACCGCGCCGGGGCCCGCGGCCAGGACGCTCGGCAGCTCCGCCGCCCACTCGTGGCGGTCCGCCTTGGCGCGCTTGGACAGCGAGGCGTAGGCGACCTCGTGGACCAGACCGCCGCTGAAACGGTGCAGCCCCGGCTTGCCGGGCGACGGCTCGACGAGCCGCCGCCGCCCGAGCCGGGCCAGCGTCCCGACGACCCCGCCGTCGACGTCCGCCGGGGCCCCCGCGGCGGCCCGCGCCGTCGCGTGCAGCCGGACCAGGTCGGCGCTGGTGAACTCCCGCCCGACCACCGACGCCAGGTCGAGCACCGTCCGCTCGACCGGGTCCAGCGCGCCGATCCTCGCCCCGAGCAGTGCCTGGAGGGTCGGCGGCAGGTACCGCTCCGCCTCCCCCTCCGCGCCCTGGGGGACCAACAGCTGCTCCAGGAAGAGCGGGTTGCCCTCGGCCCGGGCGACCAGCTCCGGCGGCGGAACGTCCGCGTCCGCGCCCGCCAGCTCGCGGGCGAGCCGTGCCGTCTCGGGTCCGGGCAGCCCGGACAGACGCAGCGTCTCCACCCGGTCCCCGTGCTGCCCTGGGGGCGGGGCGGCGCCGTCGGGACGGACCAGACGGACGGTCAGGACCCGGGTGCGGCCGAGCAGCGCGTGCAGCCGGTCCAGGGTCCGCACGAGGAGCGGCGCGGCCCACTGCCAGTCGTCGAGCACGAGCAGCACCGGCCGGCTCCGCGCCGCCCACCGCAGCACCACGGCGAGCGCCGCGCACAGGTCCTCCAGCGAGGCGTTCGGCGTCCCGTCCCGCAGCAGACCGTTCCGCAACAGCGCCAGCGCGTCCCGCGGGGGCCGGCCGTCGGCCGCGGCCGCCGGGGCACCGCGCGGCGGACGGTCCACGGGCGCGCCCGACGCCACCGGACCGCCCCGCCGGTGGCGGTCCGCGGCGGCGGGCAGGGCCGTGACGGTGCCGTACGGGAGAGGGCGCGTCGAGGTGCCGCGCGGGGGGTGGTTCGCGGGGGCGGGGGCCGCCGCCGGGACGCCGTGCGGCGGGTGGTCCGCCGGGGCGGCGACGACCGTCGGGGTGCTGCGCGTGTGACGGTCCGTGGAGGCGGGTGACGTCGTCGGGGTGTCGTACGGGAAGAGGCCCCCGGTCGCCTGCGCCGCCGTCGGGGTGCTGCGCGTGTGACGGTCCGTGGAGGCGGGTGACGTCGTCGGGGTGTCGTACGGGAAGAGGCCCCCGGTCGCCCGCGACGCCGTCGGGACGCCCTGCGGCGGGTGGTCCGCCGGGGCGGCCACGGCCGTCGGGGCGTCGTACGCGAGGTGGCCCCCGGTCGCCCACGCCGGCGGCGCGGTGGGGTGCGGGGCCTCGTCCGGTGGCCCCGGCACGCTCGCCAGGATCTCGCGGACCGCGTCGGCCAGCGGCGTCAGGCTGCCGTGTTCGCCGTAGCTGCGGCACCGGCCGGAGCCGTGGGCGAGCGGGCCCCGGGCGAGGCGGTCGTCGCGCCACTCCCGTACCAGCCGGGTCTTCCCCACCCCCGCCTCGCCGACCAGCAGCAGCGCCGCGGCGCCGGCCTCGGTGTCGTCGAGGGCCCGGTCGAGGGCGGCCCGCTCGGCTTCGCGGCCGATGAACGGCACGTCGAAGCGGCGCAGCAGCTCGGGGTCGTCCGTGCCGAGCGCGAGCAGCCGGTGGGCCCGTACCGGCTCGGTCTTGCCGTGCAGCGCGAGCGGGCCGACCTCCTCGACCACCGCCGTGGGGCCCGCCGCGAGGAGGGTCTCCGGGCCGACCAGGATCTCCCCGGGCGCGGCGTTCTGTTCGAGCCGGGCGGCGACGTTGACCGTCTCGCCCGACACCAGCGCCTGCCGGGCGGTGGAACGCGCCGCGGCGACGACCTGGCCGGTGTTGACGCCGATGCGGATGTTCAGCCGGATCCCGAGCGTCGCCTCCAGCTCGGCGTTGAGCCCCGCGAGCGCCTCCCGCATGCCGAGGGCCGCGCCGAGCGCCCGGCGGGCGTCGTCCTCCTGGACGGTGGGCACGCCGAACACCGCCATCACCGCGTCCCCGATGAACTTCTCCGGCGTGCCGCCCCGCACCTCGATCTGTTCGCTCATCAGCCCGAAGTACCGCAGGGTGACCACGCGCAGCGTCTCGGGGTCGAGCGTCCCGGAGAGCGCCGTGGAGCCGACCAGGTCGCAGAAGAGCACCGTCACCGGCTTGCGCTCGTCCTCGGGGCCCACCAGGGGCGCGGGCCGGGCGGTCCCGCAGTTCGCGCAGAACCTGGCCTCGGGGGGCAGGGCCTGACGGCAGGTCGGGCAGGGCATCGGGTCTTCCTTCCGGCGGGGCCCGTCGGGGCCGGTGCGCGACCCGCGTCGCGGGGCCGCGCACCGGCCGGTGGGCCGGGGTGGGCACGGACCGTCCGGCCGGCTACGGGCTGCCGGCCGCCGGCCGGACCGGCGCGGACGGACACCGTGACGCGTCGCGCGTGGCGCGTCTCAGAACAGGGCGCCGCCGGCGAACTCGCCGTGGGCCTCGACCTCGGGCCCCAGCGCGTCCAGCCGGTCCTTGACGTCGAGCAGGACGGCGAGTTCCTCGGGCGTCAGCTCGGTCAGCACCTGCCGCTGCTCCTCGGTGAGCAGATCGATGGCGAAGCCCGCGCGGTACAGCGTGTCGAGCATGTCGGGTGGCTCTCTCATGGAAGACCTCTCGTCGGAGCGGACCGTCCGGTCTCCCGTCCCGGCAGGACCGCCGGGGCGGGGCGCCCGAGCCGGACGAACAACCGGGTGAGCGCGTCCAGGGTGTGCAGTGCGCTGACCGTCACGGCGGACTCGTGCGCACGGCCGAGCGGCAGGGCGTCGAGGAGGGCGTACACCTCGGCCACGTGCCCGGTGTCGAGCCGGGCGTGGGCGCGGACGGTACGGAAGGCGGCGGCCGGCAGGCCGGTGTGCCCGGCGAGGTACGGGACGAGATCCGGCTCGGGGGCGTGGCCCTCCAGGACGGCCACGTAGCCGAGCAGGGCCACCGGGTGGTGGTGCTCGATCCAGTAGTACTGGGCGCCGGCCAGCGCGGCGGCGTCCGGCGGCGGCACGGAGCCGAGGAAGGCACCGGGGTCCTCCCCGGCGGCCGCCAGGTCCCGGAGCAGCCAGGCGTCGTGCCCCGCCTCCTCCCGGGCATGGTGCTCCAGGTGGTCGGCGAGCGGTCCGCCGAGCGGATCGCCCTCCCCGGCCAGCGCCCGGGCCCGCCCGGCGGCCCGCAGCAGCAGCGGGACGGAGGCGCGGATGACGGTGTGCATGGCGTGGAGGTAGGCGAGGTACCGCTCCCGGAGCCCCTCGGGCCGCCACAGCGCGCCCGCCGCCCCGCGCAGCGCCGGCTCGGCGAGCGCGAGCCGCGCCCGCAGGCGGTCCGAGGCGGACGGCGGGGAGGACGAGGGGACGGACGAGGGGGAGGAAGAAAGGGTGGACGACGGGGCGGCGGTTCCGGTGCCGGTGCCGGTGCCGGTCACAGGGACGCCTCCGCCGTCGTCGGGCCCTGCCCGGAGGCACCGAGGGGAACGGGCCCGGCGGGGCGGGAGGTCCGGGGGAGTACCCAGGGGGCGTAGGGGGCGCAGCCGTAGTGGCGTACGAGTTCCACCGGGCCCCGCTCGGCGCGCCGCCGGGCGACCGTGAGGTCGAGGAGCGCGCCCGCCGGGCCGGAGGCGTCGGCCGCCGCGCCGGCGGCGACCTCGGGGCGGTCGGCGAACCCCCGGCACTCGGTGCACGGGGAGGCCGCCGGAGCCGCGTCCGGCAGATGGCGCTCGCGCAGCGCGGGGGCGCCCATCGCGCGGACCAGGCGGAGCAGCGGTGAGCCCAGGGTCCGGGCGCGCACGGCGGCCCAGTCGTCGTGCGCGAGGTGGCCGAGCGTCAGATGGGCCGGGGCGGGCCGCCGGTCCACGACCTCCTGGTTGCAGCAGGCGAGGACCGTGCCGTCGAAGGCCACCACCGGCCAGGCCGCCATCGCGCAGGGCGCCGGGGGCGCGGCGGCGGCCCGGTACCGTGCCGGGCGGGCCGGGCCCGCCCAGGACGCCGCCCTGCCGACCGCGCGCACCTCGTTGACCAGCGCCGGGACTGTACCGTCGAACTCCCGGTCGATCGCGCGGGTGACGTCGGCGAGGTAGGGGTCGTCGGGGCCGTCCCCGGTGAGGTGGAGGCTGACGGCGGGGCCCGCCTCCCGGATCTCCCGCAGCGCGCGGAAGACGGCGGAGCGCGGCACCTCCCGCTCGTGGTGGACGTCCAGGCTGGCCGAGAAGTGGTCCACCGAGGCGAGGGCCCGCAGGACGGAGGCCGGTACGACACCGGACCCGGCCCCGGACGCGGACGCGGGCCGGGTCCCCGCGCGGGCGAAGAACATGCCGCTGAGCACCGCCGTCCGGGTCCCCGCCGCGCGCGCGGACGCGCTGAGGTCGGCCACCAGGCGGGGGAGGAGGAGCGGTTCGCCACCGGTCAGCATCATGACCTCGGGCCGGTCGTCCGGGCCGAAGGAGGCGACGAAGCGCCGCAGCAGGCCCGGCTCCGGCCGCTCGCGGGTCTCGGGCGCGGAGCCGGTCGAGCAGTGCGCGCAGCGCAGGGGGCACTGCCGGGTGAGCGTGAGCAGCAGCCCGGCGGCGGGCACGGGACGCAGGCCGATCAGTTCGGCGAGTTCCATCGGGCCTCCCTACGGCGACGTGGGCCCGCGGGGCCGTGGAAGGCCGTGCGGGCCGTGGAGGGCCGCCCGCGGGGGCCCGCCCAGCCTCGCGCGGGGCGGTAGGGCGGCGCCCCGGGGACGGTTCGCCATCGGTATGCCCGCAGGCCGGCCGGGTTCCGCGGGGCCGCCGCGGCGGCGCGGACGCGGTCCGGCGGCGCCGTGCGCTGGCGCCATACCGAGGCCATACCGGCGCCGGGGCGTCCCCGGGGCCGGCCGTCCTAACTTTCTCGGCGACGGCAGGCGAGAGCCCGCCGCCGACCGGAGCGCGAGGCTCAAGCGGCGCGCGACGCTCAACCGGCGCAACCGGGTCGACCGGCCCACCCGGGTCAACCGACCCGACCGACTCTCGACGGATGGAGACAGCCATGTCCGAGAACACGCAGCCGACCGAGGAGACCCCCGAGGTCGAGGCCCACAGCATGGTCGGCGAGAACGCCACCGCCCCGGAGGCGTTCGACGACGCCGCCGAGATCATCTGCGGTGTCTACGACAAGGAAGTCCAGGCCTGACGCCTGCGGCACTCCTTGATCAGGCCGGCCCGGTGGGTCTTCCCCGACGGGCCGGCCTCGTCCCCCGTAGCTCCCGGAGATGAGGAGGTGGACATGACCCTGCGCGTCCTTCAGGGACAGTCCGGAGTGTGGTGCCAGGGCGCCGGCGGGACCCTGCTGCTGCCGTTCGCGTACGCGGTGGACGGGCGGCTGACCGAGCAGGGGCACGCCGAGGTCGTCCGGGCCGGCATCGCCGAGCAGCGCCCGCGCAGCCGCTACAGCCTGACGGTCGTCACGGCCACCGACTGCAACCTCGGCTGCCCGTACTGCTTCCAGAACACCGCGCCGGCCGCCCCCGGCCGCTTCGACCCGCCCCGCATCCCGCGCGCCGTCCTCGACGACGCGACCATCGAACGGATCGCGGACTTCACCGGCACCAGGATGGAGCGGGCCGGACTCGACCGGCTCTTCGTGCTGCTCTTCGGCGGCGAACCGCTCCTCAACCCCGCCGCCTGCCGCGCACTGCTCACCCGCCTCGGACGGCAGGCGCCGCTCACCGCCTCGATGGTCACCAACGGAGTCCTGCTCACCCCGGCCCTCGCCCGCGACCTCGGCGCCCTCGGCCTGCGGTCCGCGCAGATCACCCTCGACGGGCCGCGCGAACTCCACGACGGGCTGCGCACCACCCGCGCGGGCCGCGGCACCTTCGACCGGATCGTCGACAACCTCGCCGCCGCCCAGCGGACCACCGACCTGCGCTTCACCCTCCGGGTCAACACCACGGCCGAGGTGCTGCCCCGGCTGCCGGAGCTGGCCGCGCACCTCGCCGAGCGGCTCGACGCCTCCCGCTGCGTCTTCGACGTCGCGCCCGTCCTCAACTACGCGGGCCTGTACGACGCCGGCATCGGCAACACGGACGCCGAGCTCACCGCGGTGCTGCGCGGCTACGCCACCGCCCTCGACCTCGGCTTCGAGGTCGGCTGGCCCGGCCGGGGAGCCTGCGGCTTCTGCACCGAACGGGACGGCACGACGGGCGCGGTCGTCAACGCCGACGGCACCCTCTACAGCTGCTGGGAGACGATCGGCAAGCCCGGATACGAGGTCGGCACCCTCGACGGGGGCTACGGCGACTACCCGGACCACGCCTGGGTCAGCTGCTCCGAGTTCGCCGCCGGGGAGTCCGGTTCGGGCACCGCCGGCTTCGCCGACCGGATCGCCGTCGGCCTCATGGAGCTGCTGCGCGAGCGTCGCCGCCGGACGGCCGGCGCCCCCGGTACGGCCCCGGAACCGGCGGGTGCGCGGTGACGGCGGGCGCGCCGTGAGGGCGCTGTTCTGCCCGCTGTCCGACCCCGGGTACCTGTACCCGGCGACGGCCGTCGCCCTGGAGGCGCACCGCAGGGGGCACGCCGTCACCCTGCTGTCCACCGGGCCGGCCGCCCGGGCGGCCGAGCGGGAAGGCCTCGACGTCCTCGAACCGGGCGAGGCCTTCGCCGTCGGCCGGTGGTTCCGGGCCGGGGAGGACCAGTACCACCGGATCCTCCAGGCCGCCCGGACCGCCCGGCCGGACGTCCTGGTGACCTCCGTCCTGTGCGTCGGCGCGCTCGCCGCCGCCGAGACGCTGGACCTTCCCGTCGTCGTCCTGGGCCTCGCCTGCCACCTGTGGCCGTACCGCGACGGCCCCGGCCCGGGCGATGCCGAGGACCGCGGCTGGCGCCTCGACGGCGCCCTCGACGTGTACCGGACGCTGCGCGCCGCACTCGGCCTGCCCGGCACCGGACCCGACGGGCAGCGGGCGCTGCTCGGCACCCGGTTCCTGCTGCGCGGCCACCCCGGTCTGGAGCCGCCCGGGGCCGAACTCCCGGAGGGCGTACGGCACGTGGGGCCGTGCTGGTGGGAGCCGCCGGCCGACGAGGCCGCCGACGCCGGGCTCCGCGCGCGCCTGGACCGGACCGGCAAGCCCGTGGTCTACGTCCACCTCGGCCGCGTCTTCGGCGGCGAGAGCCTGTGGCCCTGGATCGGGCGCACCTTCGCCGGCGGGGAGTTCCAGGCCCTCGTGGAGACCGGCCGCAGCGAGACCGGCCGCCACGGCGACCCGTACGGCCTCACCGGCCTCGCCGCGACCGCCGACGTCACCGTCGTGCGCCGGCCGTGGATGGGCCCCTTCCTCGACCGGGCGGACCTCGTCGTCACCAACGGCACCAGCGCGCCCGTGCTCGGCGCGCTGCGCCACCGGCGTCCGCTGCTCGTCTCGCCGAACGGCGGCGAGCAGCGCGTCCTCGCCGCCGCCTGCCTGCGCGCCGGCGTCGCCGCCCCGCTCGACCGCGCCGCGCCCGGCGACGCGCTGCTGCGGGCCGCCGCCGCGGACCGCGCGACGGCCGCACGCGCCGCGCGGACGGCGGACGCGCTCGACCAGAGCAAGAGCGAGTCGGCCGCCGCGCAGGCCGTCGAGGACGCCTGCCGCTGACCCGCCCGGGCCCGCGCCGGCCGCCGTCCCCCGAAGTCCCGTCCACCGCACGGAAGGAACCGCCCCGTGGCCACCACCACGCCCGCCGACCACGCCGCCGTCGCCTACGACCTGACCGCGCCCTTCTACGACTCGCTCACCCGCCACGACGACTACGAGGTCTTCGCCGCCGTCCTGGAGGACCTGATCAAGCGCGCCGACCCGCCCGGCCGCCGGCTCCTCGACGCCGGCTGCGGCACCGGCCGGAGCAGCGTCCTCTTCGCCGACCGCGGCTACCGGGTCACCGGCTTCGACATCAGCTCCTCGATGATCGACATCGCCCGGACCCGGCACGCGGACACCGACGTCGACTTCCACGTCCACGACATCCGCCGCCCCGCGCCCGGCGAAGGCCCGTACGACGTCGTGCTCTGCATGAGCGACATCGTCAACTACCTCGTCGAACCCGACCACGTGGCCGAGGCGTTCGCCGCCCTCTCGGCCGTCATGGCCCCCGGCGCGGTGCTCGTCTTCGACGCCAACACGTCCCACGGGTACGACCTGATGACCGAGCCGCACGTCATGGAGGACGACGGCCTGTTCGCCCTCCTCCGCGGCCGGCACCTGGACGCGCACGGCCGCTACCGGCTCACCATGGACGTCTTCCGCGAGCTGCCCGGCGACCCCGGGCGGTGGAGCCGCGACACCGTCGACCACCACCAGTCCCACCACGGGCAGGACCGGCTCGCCGAGCTCCTCGACGCCGCGGGCCTGCGGCTCGTGGCCCGCCACGGACTGCACATCTCCGGCACGCTCGCGGACACCGTCGACGAGGCCGTCCACACCAAGGGCCTCTACGCCGCCGTCAAGCCGCGCACGGACTGACCCCCGCGCACGCGCCGCGCCGCGCGCCGCCCCGAACCGGAGAAGATCCCATGATCAACCGGAACTTCACACTGCTGTGGACGAGCCAGGCCCTCTCCTGCACGGCCGGGGAGATGGCCGCGCTCGCCCTGCCGATGGCGATCCTGGTCACGACGCGCTCCCCGGTCGACGCGGGCCTCGTGGCCACCGCCATCGGCATCGCCGAGCTGATCGCCAAACTGCCCGGCGGGCTCATCGCGGACACCGTCGACCGCCGGCGGCTGATGATGTTCTGCGACGCGGCGCGCGCGGTCCTCGCCCTGATCCTGGCCCTGGCCCTGGCCACGGGACGCTTCGGCACCGCCCTGGCGATGGTGACGGGGGCGCTCACCGCCGTCCTGTCGACGGTGTTCTCCCCGGCCGAGGGCGGGGTGATCCGCCAGATCGTGCCCCGGGACCGCCGGCGCGAGGCGGTCACCACCAACATCGTCCGCACCAATGTGGCCATCGCCGCCGGGCCCCCGCTCGGCGGCGTCCTGCTGGGCTTCGGCGCCCCCCTCGTCTTCCTCCTCGACGGCCTGTCGTACCTGCTCTCCTTCGGGCTCGTCTCCCGCATCCGGTACACCTCGCCGCCGGCGCCCGAAGGCCCCGCCAAACCCCGCGGCCTGCGCACCACGGGCGGCGAACTGACCCGGGGCATCCGGTGGGTGGTGCGCCGCCGGCCGCTCCTCGTCCTCATCGGCTTCGTCGCCTACCTCAACCTCCTCGGCCGCGCCGTCGAACTGCTCGCCGCCGTCGAGGCCTCGGACCTCGGCGCCCGGCCCGTCTCGGCCGGCGTCGTGCTCACCGCCGCCGGACTCGGCGGCATCGCGGGCGGCTTCTGCGCCGGGTGGGTGCTGCGGCGGCTGCGCCCGTCGGCGGTGATCGGCACCGTCTGCGGGACCTGGCTGTTCCTCATCCCCCTGACCGCCACCGGCCACCAGGTCGTCACGGTCCTCGCCGTCTTCGCCCTGGTCTTCGCGCTGCCCCTGATCGGGGCGCTGGTCTCGCTCTCCGTGATGCTGGACTCCCCGGCCCACCTCCAGGGCCGCATCTCGACCGCCACGACCATGCTCGCCGTCTCCATCGCCTGGGCGGGGCCGGGCGCGACCGGCTTCCTCATCTCCGGCTCCGGGGCCGAGACCGCCTCGCTGGTCCTCGCCGCACCGCTCGCCGTGATGCTCCTGCTGCTTCTGGCGAGCCGCCGCCTGCGCACCGACCTCGACACGCTCAGCGCCGACGGACCCGACGGCGAAGACGGACCGGAGGACGGGGACGGAACGGAGGACGGGGACGGCCCCGACGGCGCCGTCGAGGCGCGGACCGTGCCCCCCGGCGGGCCGTCCCGCCGCGGGCCGCTCACCCCCGGGTGAGCAGCGCGCTCCGTACGGCTCCGGTCCCGGCCGCCCGCTCCCGGGCGAACAGCCGCACCAGAGGGGGGAGTTCGTAGAGCGCGGTGTGCGCGCTGACCTCGCTGCGGGGGGAGGTCAGCAGGCCCGCGCCGATGAGGGTCTCCACCGCGCGGAGGGCCGCGCCCTCGTCCAGGCCGAGCGCGCCCGCCGCCTCCGGCAGGGTGAACGGTCCCTCGGGCGTGCGGGCGGCCAGCCGTTCCGCGTCCCGGCCGCCTCCCGGCGGCAGCTCGTCCCAGTGCCGTCCGAGCCGCCGCCGCACGGAGACGTCCCCGGCCGTCAGCTCGTCGAGCGCCCCGGCGGGATCCGCCAGCCGGTCCGCGAACTCCCGCAGCGGCATGTGCCGCAGCACGGCGAGGCGGCTCCCGCTCACCCTCACCGCCAGCGGCAGCAGGCCGCAGGCCCGGACGATCCGCAGCGCGGCCTCCCGGTCGGCGCGGACGCGGGCCCGGCCGACGATCCCGCCGAGGAGCTCCAGGGCGCCCTCGGCATCGAGCGGCGGCACGTCGACGCGGTGCACCGGCGCCAGACCGCCGAGCGGGCCGCGCGCGGTGAGCAGCACCCGGCCCTGCCCGGCCCAGGAGATCAGGGGCCGTACGGCCTCCTCGTCGGGCACGTCGTCGAGGACCACCAGGGCCCGGTGTTCGGCGAGCCACGCCCGCCAGGCCTCGGCGGGCGGCAGGCCGGGGGCCGACGCCCCGGCCAGGAGGGACAGTTCGGCCAGGACGGCGTCGAGCGGGCGGGGCACGCCGTCGCCGTCCCGCATCGCCACCAGGAACCGTCCGTCCTCGAACTGGTCGGCGAGCAGGTGCCCGGCCCGCACCGCCAGGGCGGTCTTGCCCGCACCGGCGGGCCCGGTGAGGAGCACCGCCCCGCCGCGGCCGGTGCCGCGGCCGTCGTCGGCGAGCGCGTCGAGCAGCTCCCGGAGCTCCTCGTCGTGCCCGGTGAAGTCGCCGATGTCCGGCGGCAGTACCGCCCCGGCGCCGCGGCGCGCGGACCGGGGACCTCCGCCGCCCGCCGTGCCGCCGGTCTCGCCGGTCAGGATCGCCCGGTAGCGGGCGGTCATCGCCCCGCCCGGTTCCAGGCCGAGCTCGCGGGCGAGCAGCTGGCGGTAGTCGTCGTACACGGCCAGCGCCTCGGCCTGCCGGCCGGAGGCGCCCAGCGCGGACATCCAGGCCGCCCGGAGCCGCTCGCGCAGCGGATGCCGCTCGACGAGGTCGCGCAGCCCCTCGACGAGCCCCGGCGCCCCGCCGAGCTCCAGCTCCGCCTCGGCCCAGTCCTCGTAGACCGTCAGGTGCCGCAGTTCCAGCCGCTCGGCCTCCTCGGCGAGCCGCGGCGACCCGCGCAGCCCGCCCAGCGGCGGTCCCTGCCACAGGTCGAGGGCCCGGCGCAGCAGCCGGGCGGCGGTCCGCGGCGGCCGGCCCTCGGCGGCCCGCACCAGGGAGCGGAACCGCAGCGCGTCCAGCTCCTCCTCGGCCACCCGCAGCGCGTAACCGCCCGCGGTGTGCGCGATCCGCTCCCGGCCGCCCTCGGGACCGGCGGGCTCCGGGGGCAGCAGCGCGCGCAGGGCGCTGACGTACACCTGGAGGTTCTTCCGCGCGGTGCGCGGGGGCGCCTCCGGCCAGACGGCGTCCGTCAGCGCCTCCACGGACACCGGGGTGTTGGGGCTGCCGAGCAGCGTCGCGAGCACCACCCGCTGCTTCAGCGGCCCGAGGGGCAGCTCCCGGGGGCCGTGGTGCGCCGACAGCGGTCCGAGGACGGAGAAGCGGACGGCGCCCGGGCCGGGCGCGGGCGCGTGGAGTGGCGGCATGGAGCGGACCCTCCCTGGGGTGGTGGGAAGCCGGCGGGGCCGGTCGTCGTCCCTCGATGCTCGGGCCTCACCGCACCCCCGCGCATCGGTGCCGGACCCGTACTCTCCCGGCACGGAACCCCATCCGCCCGCGCCGAGCCCCCACATTCCCGCGGCGTCCCCCACCTCCGTGCGCCCCGGGCCCCCATGCCGCGTCCGGCGGTTCAGTCCTGCGCGGCGCTCTCGGCGGTCTCGGCGGACAGGGCGCAGAGGGCGGCGCGGTCGGCGCGGCCGGTCTTCGCGAGGAGGCTCGCGAGGTGCTTCTCCACCGTGCGCGGGGAGATGTGCAGCCGCCGGGCGATCTCCTGGTTGCCCGGCCGTTCGGCGAGCAGCACGAAGACCTCGTGCTCGCGCGGGGTCACGCCGACCTCGCGGAGCCCGGCCGGAATGCGCTCGCGGCCGCCCCGGCGCTGCGAGACGGTCACGCCCGCCTGCCGCAGCGCGGCCCGGCAGGCCGCCGCGACCGGCTGGACGCCCGCGCCGTAGAAGTACTCCTCGGCCGTCCGGAGCCAGGCCACCGGCTCGCCCCAGCCGTCGGCGAGCGCGGCCTCGGCGGTCAGCCGCAGGGCCAGGTGCCAGGCCTGGGGGAAGGCCCGCGCCGCCTCCCCGGCGGCGCGCACGGCCCGCAGCGCGCCCGCCCGGTCCTTCTCCCGGCCGAGGAGCACGGCGTCCGCCATTCCCAGGAAGACCCGGTTCCAGGCGAGCGCCGCGCCCGGGGAGGCCAGCGTCTCCCGGTACGCGGCCCGGTCGTCCGCGCCGCTCAGGACGCGCAGCAGCGGGCGGAGCCCGTACCGTCCGCTCAGGTAGAAGAAGCTGGGATGCGCCCGCTCCCAGGCCAGCGCGGCGTCGAGTTCGGCCAGCGCCCGGTCCCGGTCCTCCTCCATGAGCGCCCCCATCGCCTGGCAGAGGCCGCGCTGGAGGGGGACGAGCATCGACTCCTCGCCGCCCGCGCGGCGCAGCCGCGTCAGCGCCTGGTCCCGCTCGCGGGAGCGCCCCTGGTGCGCGGCGGAGGTGGCGCGCACCAGCAGCAGATAGCGGTGGGCGGCGTGGTTGCGGACCCGGACGCTCGCCTCGACCGACTGCTCGACGATCTCCGTGGCGCGCTCCCAACGGCCGCCCAGCACGGCCTGCATCGCCAGCATGCCGTCGATGTGCTGGAGGAGGGCGAGCGAGCCCAGTTCCCGGGCGGCCGAGCGGGCCGTTTCGAGGCGGGTCGCCTCACCGGACCGCATGAAGGCGTTGGCGCCGAGGCGGACGAGGGCCTCGGCGCGCCAGACCGGGAGGCGGTGCTCCTCGGAGACGGCCAGCATGCGTTCGAGGCAGGCGTCGGCCTCGTCGAAGCCCCGCTCGCGGGAGAGCAGGGCCAGCAACTGCCAGGCCCGGCAGGCCACGACGGGGGTCCGGTGCTCCTCGGCGATCAGCGCGGCCCGTCTGGCGGAACGTTCCGTCTCCGCGAGTTCCTCGCGCCCCGCCTGGCCGGGCAGCAGCGTCAGATGCCCCTCGACCACCGCGAGCGCCGCCTCGTGCACCGGCAGCGGCGCCTGCCCCAGCAGGGCCCGGGCGGCCCGCGTCAGCGCGAGCGCCTCCTCCCGCTGCTCCGCCATCGTCGCGACCCAGGCGACCTCCACCAGCGCCTCCGCCCGCGCCTCGGAGGCCGGCGAGCCCACGGGCACCGGCGCGAGGTCGTCGAGGAGGGCGCGGGCCGCGTCGAGCTGCCCGCACTGGGCCTGCGCGACGGCGAGCGAGACCGTGACGGCGTCCCGCCCGTCGTCGGCCGCCAGCTTCCGGGCCCGTTCGAGCAGCACCACCGCCGAACCGGCCGCGCCGGCGGCGAGCATATGGCGCCCGACCAGCTCCAGTTGACGGGCGGCCGCCGGCCCGTCACCGGCCGCGAGCCGCAGCGACGCCACCAACTGGCGCGTCTCGTCTGACAGTTCCCTCCCGGGATCGCCGAGGCCTTCGAGCACCTCGGCGGCCTGCCGGGCCAGCGCGGCCTGTTCGGCGGGCGGCAGCGTCGCCCGCAGCGCCTCCGCCGTCAGCACATGACGGAAGGTGTACTGGTCGTACGCGGCCCCGTCCGGGGTGATGATCCCGGCCTCCGAGGCCGAGCGCAGATGCGCGAAGAGCGACCGGTCGTCGAAGCCGGTCACGTCCTTCAGCGCGCTGACGGAGAACCGCCCGCCGAGGGTGGCCGCGGTCAGCAGCAGCGTCCGCACCGGCTCGTCGAGACGGGCGAGCCGGCGCGCCCAGCTGCGCACGATGCCCGTGGGCACGGTGGGATCGAAGCGCTCGGCGAGCCGCCACCCCTCGTCGGTCCGGCCGAGCCGCCCCGTGTCGAGCAGGTCGGCGAGCAGCACCTCCAGGACGTACGGGTTCCCGCCCGCCCGCTCGGACAGCAGCCGGTGCGCCGCCTGCGGCACCTCGCCCCGCCCCGTGTCCAGACACGCGGCGATCATGTCCCGTACCGCCTCGTCCCCCAGCGGACCCAGCTCCCGCGCCGAGGCGCTGCCGCGCAGCTCCGCGGCGTGCGCCAGGTCCAGGGCGGGGCCGGGGTCCGGCCGGAGCGTGGCCACCAGGAGCACCGGTAACCCCGCGACGTTGTCGGCCAGGTACTCCACCACCGCGACCGTCTCGGTGTCGGCGTCGTGCAGGTCCTCCAGGAGGATCACGCAGCCCCGCTCCCGGCCGAGCACCGACAGGAGCCGGAGGAGCGCCTCGGCCAGCTCGATCAGCGAGTCCGGATAGCCCGGCGCCGCGCCGCCCCGCCACTCGGGCACGAGGCTCGCCAACGCGGGCCGGTAGGGCAGCAGTTCGGCGTCGTCGGGCGTCCCCGCCGCCCGGAAGCGCGAGGACAGCGCCTCGGCCAGCGGACGGAAGGGGACGACGAGCCCGGTCGAGGTGGCGCGCCCGCGCAGCACCGGCATGTCGAGGCCGTAGGCGCGGAAGGCGCACTCCCCGGCCAGCCGGGACTTCCCGATCCCCGCCTCGCCCACGAGGAACACCGCGCTCCCCGAACCCCGCGCGGCGCCGTCCAGAGCACGGCCCAGAAGCCCGATCTCGGAGTCCCGCCCTACGATGACCGAAGACGTCGCACGCATGCGCACAAACTACTTGATCTTCTCCCCGCGCGGCAGAGGGCCCGGGGCTGGCCCCGGACCCTCGACCACCGTGCGGATGACGCTCCGTGACGAACTGTCAGGCGGTCCTGCGTCAGTCCGCGCAGGTGATGGTGAAGGTGGTGAACGGCATGTCCGCGGAGTAGCCCGCCTGGTCGGCCGCCGAGGCCCGCAGGAGCCTGCTGCGCATGCCGAGCCGCCCGCCGACACCGATCGTGACCTCGCCCGCGGGGTGCCCCTGGGCCGTGTTCTCCTGCGCGCCGTCGAGGTGCGTCACCGAGTGGCTGATCTGCATGATTCCCGCCTCGTCCTTCGTGGTTGGTGTGATGCTGCACCGCTGGATGTCGTCGTGGTCGCGCGCCTGCCCCGCGCGCTCAGGGGGAGCCGCGGAGAGCCGGTACCGGCCCGCCGCCCGCCGGGCCCGGCGGCGCCGAGGCCCGTACGGCCGGGCGCAGGAGGAGCGCCGGCGGCACCTGGTCGGGGAAGCCCGCCCTGAGCAGGCCGTGCCCCACGCCCGCGAGCCCGGTCAGCAGGCCGGGATGCGCCACCCGGTCCGGCGTGCCGCAGACCGGGCCGGCCTCCTCGACCGCCGCGAGCAGCGCCCCGGCCCGCCGCACCCAGTGCGGACGCGCCTCCGGCAGCGCGCCGTGGCCGAGCAGTTCGAGCAGCCCCGTCTCCCCGTGGCAGAGGCTGTCGTCCCCGGACGGCCCGCCCCGCGCCACCGCGCCGACGGTCTCCCGGGCCCAGCGGGCCAGGAGCGGGTCGTCCAGGGCGCCCGCACCGTCCAGGACGGCCAGCGCGATCCCGGCACGCCCCCGGCACCAGGCGCCGGAACGGCCGGACGGATCGCCGCCGACCGCCTCCCGCAGCGCGGCGACGCCCGCCCGCCGCGCGTGGTTGCCGCCGCCCGCCTCGGCGAACCGCAGCAGCGCCCACCCCGCCCCCGCGAGCCCCGTCGCCATGTCGGGCCGCCCCCGCAGCCGCCCGGCGGCGAGCAGGTCGACGAGCCGGTCCGCGCAGGCGCGGGCGGCCCGCCAGGTCTCCGTCCCGCCGGCGGCCCGGTGCCCGGCGAGCAGGGCGACGAGACCGCCGGCGGTACCGGAGCCGTACCCGTGCTCGTGCTCCGACAGGGCCGCCGCGCCGGTCAGGCGCAGGGCGGGCGCCGCCCACTCGCCGACCTCGGGATCGTCGAGCAGCCGGGCCGTCTCGGCCAGCGCGTAGGCGATGCCGCCGAGCCCGGTGAACGCCCCCGAGCCCACCACGGCCAGGTTGTCCGGGTGTTCGTGCAGCGCGTCCAGGAGACCGGGGACGGGCGCCAGCGCCGTCCGGGCCGCCTCCGCGTAGTGTCCCGCCCCGGTGAGCGCGGCCAACTGGGCGAGGAACAGGGCCGGTCCGGTGTACCCGCCCGCCAGGTCCGCGGCCATCGGCCCGATCCGCCAGTACCGCTCGTCCAGCAGCTCCAGACCGATCCAGTTGGTGCGCCCGGTGCCCCGGTAGGCCTGCGACACCAGCTGGTCGCCGACGGACCGGGCGGCCGACAGGAGTCGTTCCGGCTCGGGGGCGTAGTCCGCGGTACGGGCCCGCCGGCTGCCCCGCGGACGGTGCGCGGGCGCACGGGACGAGGTCACCATCGCGGCCCGGACGATCCACTCCTGGTCCTGCCGGTCGACCGTGTCGAGCGCGGCGATCCGCTCCCGGACCCGGGCGAGCCCGGGACGCGCGGTCTCCACCGCCGTCGGCCGTCCGCCGCGGCCGTGCAGCCGGGTCCCGCCGGGGCGCGCGGTGAACAGCGGCACGTCCCCCGCCCACAACTGGGCGAGTTCGTCGTCCTCCAGACCGGGGAACGCGGCGGCGCCGAGCTCGTCGCCGCGCAGCGTCTCCAGGATCCGGTGCCGCGCCGCGGCGTCCGCCAGCAGATCCGGGTGGGTCGACTCGTCGAGCAGCATGGTGTACACCCAGGTCGGGCGCGCCACCACCCGCACCTCGTCGCCGGCGAAGGCCTCCAACGGGCCGCCGGGGGCGAGCAGTTCCTCACGGGCCCGGCTGATCGCCGTGTACCCGGCGCGGAACCCGGCGCACATCGCCTCGACATGGGCCCCCGGTTCGACGGGCTCGCCGTGCAGCCGCGGCCGGTTGGCGGACTCGCCCATGGTCCCCGCCCGGCGCACCAGACGCATGGTGTCGGTGCCCGCGTCGGCCCAGTCGGCCCGGACCACGGGGGAGACCGCCTGCCGGCCCCCGCCCACCCCGGACACGTCGAGCGCGCTGTCGTCCCCCACGAGCAGCTGCGGCAGCAGCCCGACCCGGTACACCGAGTCGTGCAGGGCGTGCGCGGCCGGGTCCTCGGCGACCGCCCCGGTCAACGGCGGATGGAACAGCGTCTCCAGGTCGACCAGGACCGGATGCCCGCCGACGGCGATCAGGTTCTCGTGGTGCAGGTCCGTCCCGTCGAGGACGTGCAGCAGCGACAGCAGCACCCCCTGGCGGCGGTAGAAGGCCTCGACCTCCGCCGGCTCCGCGCAGCCCCGCGCCTCGACGAACTCCACCCAGCCGTACCGCCCCCGGTCGACCAGCCGGAGCGTCCGCAGGTCCACCGCGCCCGGCAGCCCGTTGAACCACGCCACCAGCTCGTTGAAGTGGCGGTGCACGCCGATCGGCCGGGGCTTGTACACCAGCCGGGCCCCGCCCTCGAACCGCAGCAGCATCACGGAACGGCCGCCCCCGTGCCCGTCCCCCGCGCCCGGCTCCACCCCCGCCAGCCGGCCCGGATCCCCGCCGAGCAGCCGCTCGGAGACGACCGGCAGGTCGTCCGCGAGCCGCGCCAGCATCTCGGCGAGGGCGTCGGCGGCGTCGAGGCTCGCCCGGGAGAGGATCCGCGCGAGCACCGGCCGCCCGGCGAGCAGCGCCGTGAGACCGTCGCGGGTCCCGGCGCGCGCCACGAAGTCCCGGAACCGCGCCCGGGAATCGGCCCCGTCGAGCCGCCCCGCCCCGCGCGCCTCGTGGAGGTCGAGCACCAGGGCGCGGGCGGCCGCCCGCGCCAGCCGCCGGCGCAGGTGACGCTCCAGGTCGGCGCGGACGGCCCCCAGGTCCACCCGCCCCCGTACGCCCTCCGGAAGGCCCGCCGCCAGCCGCTCCCCGGCGCGGTCGGCGAACGGCGCGACGACCCGCTCGAAGCCGCCGAGACCGTGAAGCTCCCCCTCCGGGACGACCGGCTCCTCCGGCGCCGCCCCCACGGCCGCCAGCGTGAACTCGGCCCAGTCCGGCGCCCCCAGCGCCACGGGCTCCGCGTACCGACCCGCCCCGACCTGCGGCACGGCGACCGTCCCCCGTCGCCACCAGCGCTCGTCCCCGAACGAGAGCCGGCCGGCGCCCCCTTCGGCCCGCTCGGACCGGTCGTGCCGCTCCGGCGCGAAGCCGGCGCCGTTCCCGACGTCCCGCTTCTCCCCAGTCGCCATCGCTCCTCCTCCGCGGTCCCGGACCGACCGGTCGCCGTGCCGGACCCATGCTGACCCGGGGGACGGACCGGGGACATGGGGGCACGTCCCCCATCTTTCCGGCCGGAGGCCGCGCGGCTCCCCGGAGGCGGTGCTCCGTCAGCGGGCGGAGGGCTCCGTCGCGAGACTCGGGGAGGAGGCCCGGGAGGCGAGGAGTCGGGGGGAGCCGGTGCCGTCGGCGGGGACCGACCAGACGCCTCCGCCCTGCCCGTACACGAGCGTGCGCGGGTCCTTCCACAGGGCCTGGTCGTCGAAGCCCCGGTCGTCCGCCACCGGGTGTTCGCGGCCGGTGGCCAGGTCGAGGACGTACAGGCGCCAGGGTGCGCGCGGGCCGGGGGAGATCCGCTTCTTGAACGCGATCCGGGTGCCGTCGGGGGAGAGGGACGGGCACTCGACGTTCTCGCGGAGCGCGCGGGCGGACCAGGCCGCCAGGTCGCCCTCGACGAGGTGGGTGCGCCCGCCGGTCGAGACGGTGGCGTAGAAGCGGTTGTCGTCGGCGGCGAAGGTGACGCCCCAGTAGTTGACGTCGGGGGCGTGGTGGCGCCGGCCGCCGAGGGTCAGCGGGATCTGTTCGATGTTCTTCACCAGGTAGCCGGTGCGCAGGTCGAGGAGCGAGGTGCGGGTGGAGAAGGACGAGCGGGCGTACGAGTCGCCGGTGGTGAACATCGTCCAGGCGAGCAGCGAGCCGGAGGCGGAGACCCGGGCCCGGCTGGGGACGCCCGGCAGGCCGATCCGGCGCACCTCGCGCAGCTCCCGGTCGAGCACGAGCGCGTACGAGCGGGCCGGGACGCCCGGCCGGCGCCGGAGGCAGAGGACGGTGCCCCCGGCCGCGTGGAAGCGGTCGCAGACCGGGCCGCGGGCCGCTCGGCCGCCGGGCGCGGCCGGGTCGACGCGGGCGATCCGGCCGGTGGCGGAGTCCCGGGCGTAGAGCGCGCCGGCCCCGCCGTCCAGGACGAAGCCGGGTTCGGCGGGCCCGTCGACGGCGGCCGCGCGGCCCGAGGCCGCCCGCAGGGTGTAGGCGGTGGCCCCGCCGCCGAGCAGCAGCAGCGCGAGCACGATGATCCACACGCGGGTGCGGGTGGTGGCGTCGGTCAGGTCGGGCATGGGTCAGTCGGTCCTCTCGCGGCGGTCGCGGGGCCCGGGGGAGGGGTCCCGGGGGAGGAGGCGGGCGGCGCAGCAGACGGCGGTGGCGAGCGCGACGAGGGCGCAGACGAGCGCGGTCTCCGGGCCGCTCGCGGTCCACAGGGCGCCGAAGGCGACGGCGGCGCCGACCCGGGCCAGCGCCTGGGCGGTCTGGACGAGGGCGAGCCCGCTCGCCCGCCGCCCCTCGGTGAGGAAGGGGCCGGTCAGCGCCATCAGGACGCCGTCGGTCGCGGCGTAGAAGCCCCCGAGCAGGACGAGGACGCCGGGCAGGACGACCGCGTCGGGCAGCGGGACGAGGAGGAGGCCGTACGCGAGGAACAGCGCCCCGTGCCCGTACAGGAGGGGGCCGCGCCGGCCGAGGCGGTCGGCGAGCCGGCCGGCCGGGACGGCGAGCAGCAGGAAGACGGCGGCGGCGCCGAGCGGCAGGAAGGGGAACCAGGTCGGGTCGAGCGCGAGCCGGCGCTGGAGCAGGAGGTAGAGGAAGGAGTCGCCGACGGTGGCCGCGCCGAGGAGCGCGGCACAGAGCACGGTCCGGCGCAGGCCGGGGGAGCGGAGCGCGGCGAGCGGTCCGGTACGCGCGCGCGGCGCCGGCGGCGGGGCGGGGGCGGCGGGGCGCGCGCGGCCGGGGACGAGCAGGAGCCACAGCAGCACGCCGAAGGCCCCGGCGCAGAAGCTGACGGCGAAGACGGCGTCGTACGCGTTGGCCGTCGCCCACAGCAGGGCGAAGGCGGCGAGCGGGCCGAGGAGGGCGCCGGTGGTGTCCATGGCGCGGTGGACGCCGAAGGCACGGCCGAGGTCCTCGGGCGGGCTGTGCAGGGTGATCAGGGCGTCGCGCGGGGCGGTGCGGACGCCCTTGCCGAGCCGGTCGGCGGCGAGGGCCCCGGCGATGCCGCCGGTGGCGCCGCCGGCGAGGAGCAGGCCCAGCCGGGAGAGGGCGGAGAGGGCGTAGCCGAGGCCGCCGACCGTCTTGTGCCGCCCGCCGCGGTCGGCGGTGGCGCCGCCGAGGAGCCGTACGAGGGCGGTGGCGCCGGTCGACAGGCCGTCGAGCAGCCCGAACTGGAGGGGGGAGAGGCCGAGTCCGAGGACCAGGTACAGCGGCAGGACGGCGGTCACCATCTCGGACGAGACGTCGGTGACCAGGCTGACCGTGCCGAGTGCGAGGACGGTGCCGGGGACGCGCCGCCGGACCCCCCGGGGGGCGGGCGGCGCGTCCGGGCGACCGGTGGTCGCGAGGTACATCAGTGGCAGGTGTAGGTCGGGGCGGAGTCCTTGACCCGGTCGTCGACGCCGACGTACTGCCAGGTGTAGGTGGTGTCGGTGAGGTCCAGCTTCAGCACCCCGTAGGTGCCGCTGATCCGCTTCTGGCTGTTCGGCTGGACGGTCTCGATGTCATAGGGTTCGGCGCCGCCCATGCCGCCGACGATCTCGACGATGCCGCCGGCGGTGGCCCGCCCGTCGGGGTCCTGCGGGGCGAAGCGCTCGTAGTGGTGGTCGTGGCCGTTCAGGACGAGGTCGGCCCCGGCGGCGTACAGGATCTTCCACACCGGCTTGGAGACGGGGTCGTTGCCGTGGCCGCCGGAGGAGTACAGCGGGTGGTGGAAGTAGGCGGCGACGCAGCCCTTGGTGTTCCGGGCGAGGTCGTCCTTGAGCCACTGGATCTGCGCGGGGTCGTCGAAGGAGTTGGAGTCGAGGGCGACGAAGTGCCAGTTGCCCTGGTCGTAGCTGTAGTACGGCTCGCCCTGCGGGTAGGCGATCGAGCCGAAGTACGCCCGGTAGCCGGCGAGCGGGCCGGCCGGGTCGTACGTCTCGTGGTTGCCGGGGACGGGACGGGTCTTCGCCTTGAAGGCGCCCCAGCTCTTGTCGTAGTAGTTCCGGAAGTCCGACAGCAGGGCGTCGTCGTACTGGTTGTCGCCCATCGTCAGATAGAAGGCGGGCGCGAGGCGCTGGGCGAGGGCGGCCGTCTTCGGGTGGGCGCAGGAGCTGCTGGAGGCCGTGCACTGCGCGGCGATGTCACCGGCGGCGACGACCGTGAAGGAGCCGGTGGGCGGCGTCGTGCCGCTGGTGCCGTACACCTCCACCGTGTAGAGCGAGTAGCCGTACGGGGTGCCGCGCGCCGTCCCGTACACGCGCAGGTGGCGGCCCTGTCCGGTCAGTCCGGTCCAGTCGTCGGTGCCGCCGTTCCCCGCGGTCTCGGTGGCGAGGCGGGTCCAGGTGACGCCGTCGGCGGAGATCTCCACGCGGTACGCCGTGGCGTAGGCGGCCTCCCAGACGAGCTTGACGCGGGAGACGGTGGCGGACGGCCCGAGGTCGACGCGGAGCCACTGCGGGTCGACGCCCTCGGCGCTGGCCCAGCGGGTGGCGGAGTCGCCGTCGAAGGCCTTCTCCGGTCCGAAGGTGCCGTCCTCGACGGAGGACGACGTGGCCGGACGGCCCTGGGAGATCAGGGTGTCGGCGGCGGCCCCGGCCCGGTCGGGCAGGGCGAGGAGGAGCCCGCCGACGAGCAGCAGCACGGCGGCGAGCACGAGGGAGAAGGGGGTGGTGGTGCGGCGGGATGGGGCGGAGGCGGACAGGCGCATACCTGGGCTCCCTGGCCTGAGGGGGAGAGCTGGACACCGTGCCGGGGCACCACGGCGTGGGCCGTCCGCGCCCAAGGGCGAACACCCTGGGACATGGGCGCGGACGACCGACCGCGTGGCGCTCGGGGCGCCACACGACGGGGTGATGCTCGGCGGCCGGGTCAGAGCTCTCGCTGAGCGCGTCACGCCCCTCGGGGAGGGCCGCCGCGCCGGGCCGCTGCCGGGATGCTAGCCGATAGTAAGGTTTCCTACCAGACTCCGCGTCACCCCATGGCCTCCTCGGGAGCCTCCGCGGTCCGCAGCGTGCCGTCCTCGATCCGCAGCCGGCGGTCCACCCCGATCTCGGCGAGGAACCGCTCGTCGTGGCTGACCACGAGGAACGCGCCCCGGTACGACTGGAGCGCGCCCTCCAGCTGGCCCACGCCGACCAGGTCGAGGTTGTTCGTCGGCTCGTCGAGCAGCAGCAGCTGCGGGGCCGGCTCGGCGTACAGCACACAGGCGAGGGTGGCCCGCAGCCGCTCGCCTCCGGACAGGACCCCGACCGGCAGATGCGCCCCGGCGCCGCGGAACAGGAAGCGGGCGAGCAGGTTCATCCGCTCCGCCTCGGGCCGCTCGGGCGCGAACGCGGCGAAGTTCTCCGCCACCGTCCGCTCGGCGTCGAGCAGGTCGAGCCGCTGGGAGAGGACGGCGACGCGCCCGCCGCCCCGCTTGATCCGCCCCGCGTCCGGGGCGAGTTCGCCGGCGACGATCCTCATCAGGGTGGTCTTCCCCGAGCCGTTGGCGCCGGTGAGCGCGATCCGCTCGGGACCGCGCACGGACAGGTCGACACCGCCCGCGCCGAACAGCTCGCGGCCGTCGTGCCGGACCTTCAGCCCCTCGCCGAGGAACAGGTCGCGCCCGGCGGGCACCTGCGTGTCGGGCAGGTCGAGGACCAGCCGCTGCTCGTCCCGGAGCGACCGCCCGGCCTCGTCGAGCCGGGCCTGCGCCTCGCCGACCCGGGAGGCGTGGGTCTGCCCGGCCCGGCCCGCGGACTCCTGGGCGCCGCGCTTCATGGTGCCGGCGAAGATCTTGGGGAGGCCGGCGTTCTTGAGGTTGCGGGCGGCGTTGCTCGCCCGCCGCTCGGCCCGCTCACGGGCCTGCTGCAACTCCCGCTTCTCGCGCTTCAGTTCCTGTTCGGCGTGGCGCACGTTCTTCTCCGCGACGTCCTGTTCGGCGCGCACGGCCTCCTCGTAGGCGGTGAAGTCACCGCCGTACAGGCGCAGTCGGGAGGAGCCGAGCTCGGCGATGGAGTCCATGCGGTCGAGCAGCGCGCGGTCGTGGGCGACGACCAGGAGGAGGCCGTCGAAGTCGGACAGCGCGTCGTACAGCTTGTGCCGGGCCTCCAGGTCGAGGTTGTTGGTCGGTTCGTCGAGCAGCAGCACGTCGGGCCGCTTCAGGAGCTGCGCGGCGAGCCCGAGGGAGACGATCTGGCCGCCGCTGAGGGTGCCGAGCGTGCGGTCGAGGGCGAGCGCGCCGAGCCCGAGCCGGTCGAGCTGGGCGCGGGTGCGTTCCTCGATGTCCCAGTCGTCGCCGATGGTGGCGAAGTGCTCCTCGGCGACGTCGCCGGACTCGACGGCGTCCAGGGCGCGGATGACGTCGGCGACGCCGAGGACGTCGGCGACGGTGAGGCCGGCGGTCAGCGGGAGGCTCTGCGGCAGATGGCCCAGGGTGCCGTCGACCGTGACGGAGCCCCCGGTGGGCCGCAGCTCGCCGGCGATGAGCTTCAGGAGGGTGCTCTTCCCGGAGCCGTTGGGCGCGACCAGGCCCGTACGGCCGGCGGTCAGGCTGAAGGACAGCTCGTCGAAGACGGGGGTGTCGTCGGGCCAGGAGAAGGAGAGGCCGGAGCAGACGACGGTGGCGTGGGACATGAAGGTGACCTCGCGGGGAGGGAGGGGGCGGCGGCGGGCGCGCGGGCACGGCTCCGCCCCGGGCAGACGGGGGACTGAGTACTGGGGTACGACGAACGGGCCACCCCGGTGTGCGCGCCTCGGCGCTTCCGGTGGCCGTCAGCTCCGGATCTCACCCGGAGATGTCGTCGTCACCCGCCACGTCTGCTGCTCTCCTCGATACACGATCAACGTCCCCACCAGCGTAACAGCCGGCCCCCGCGGACCGGCGGGAATTCACGTCCGGGGCGAGGGCGCGGCGGGGTGCGGGTGGGCCTTGGCGAGGGTGCAGACGCCGTCGGCGCACCGCCGCTCCAGACGGCCCCGGGAGATCGTCTGCGCCAGGCCGACCGCCCAGCAGGTGGGGCAGCCGCGGAAGGCGACCAGGGCCAGCGGGGCGGCGAGCAGGCTGACGGGCCCGGTCACCGGCACCAGCGCGACCGCGCCGATGACCAGCCCGAATCCGAGCGCGCCGCGCGCGAGGTGGCGGGGGACGGACCTGCTGGCGTAGTCGGGGACCGGGGTGGTGTCGGTGGTCATGGGTGCGGGTCTCCTTCGGAGGGGCGGGCCCCGGGGGCCGGGTCCGGGGCCGTCAGGGACTGCCGGAGGGTGGTGCGGGCGCGGTGGAGGCGGGACTTCATCGCCGCGTTGCTCAGTCCGAGGGCGTGGGCCACGGTCCGGCCGGGCAGGCCCTGGACGTCCCGCATGATCAGGACCTGCCGCTGGTCGCGGGGGAGGGCGCCGACGGCGGCGGCGATCCGCCGCGCCTCCAGGCGGTGCAGGACGGCCTCCTCGGCGGAGGGTTCCGAGGCCGCCTCCGGCCCGGCCTCCGGCTCCTCGCCCCACCGGGCGAGCCGGCGCACGTGCCGGAGGCACTCGTTGCGCACGATGCGGAACATCCACGAGGCGAGCGCCCCCGACGCCCGCAGGGTGCCGATCTTCCGGTACAGGATGATCAGCGCCTCCTGCGCCGCGTCCTCCGCGTCCTGCGGCGAGGCGCACAGGGAGAGGGCGAACTTCCGCACGTGCGGCTGGGATTCCGTGACGACGGTGGTCAGCGAGGCGACGTCGCCGTCCTGCGCCGCCTTGACCAGCCGCTCGTCGGGCCAGGAGAAGGGTCGGTTCATGTGCTCATCCTCGTCGTGCTCCGCGGACTCGGGGCCGGGACCGGGCGGGGTCAGGCCCGGCTCCGGTACCGCCGCAGCAGGTGCCAGGAGCAGGCTCCGACGAGGACCGCTCCGACGACGACGAGGGTGGTGACCAGCATGGTGTCTCCTTCCGGCGACCGGCCCGTGCGGCCGGTACGGGGATAGGAGGCGGCGGGCCCCGAAAAGGATTCGCCCCCGCCGCGGAGATCTTCCGTGGCGGGGGCGGACCTTCCTCGGGGGAGTCGGACCGGCGGGGCGGTCAGACCGGCAGGCGCGTCAGGAGGCCCGCGAAGTCCGTGCCCGGCGGGAGGGTGCCGAAGGCGAGGCCCTGGTCGCCTTCGATGCGCGACGCGCAGAAGGCGTCGGCCACCGCCGCCGGGGCGTGCCGGACGAGCAGCGAGCCCTGGAGGACCAGCGCGGCCCGCTCGGCGATCCTGCGGGCGCGCACCGGGGCGTCCTCGGTGAGGCGCAGCTCGCCCTGGAGGGCGGTCCAGGCCGCGTCGAGCCGCCGGTCGGCGCCGGACGCGGCCTCCACCTCCGTACGGAAGGCGTCCAGGGCCTCCGGTTCGCGGGCCAGGGCGCGCAGCAGGTCGAGGGCGCTGACGTTTCCGGAGCCCTCCCAGATGCTGTTGAGCGGGGCCTCGCGGTACAGGCGCGGCATGCCCGACGCCTCGTCGTAGCCGTTGCCGCCGAGGCATTCCAGGGCCTCGGCGACCGCGGCCGGCTGCCGCTTGCAGACCCAGTACTTGCCGACGGCGGTGGCCAGCCGGAGGAAGGCGCGCTCGCGCTCGTCGCCGAGGCGGGCGCGGTCGGCGGCGCCGGCGAGGCGCAGGCCGAGGGTGGTGGCCGCCTCCGATTCGAGGGCCAGGTCGCCGAGCACGTTGCGCATCAGCGGCTGGTCGATCAGCGTCGCGCCGAACGCCGAGCGGTGGCGGGCGTGGTGGGCGGCCTGCGCGAGCGCGCCGCGGATGCCGGCGGCGGAGCCGAGCACGCAGTCCAGGCGGGTCATCGTCACCATGTCGATGATGGTCCGCACGCCCTTGCCCTCGGTGCCGACGAGCCACGCGACCGTGTCGTCGAACTCCGGCTCGCTGGAGGCGTTGGAGCGGTTGCCGAGCTTGTCCTTGAGCCGCTGGATCCGGAAGGTGTTGCGGCTGCCGTCGGGCAGGACGCGCGGCACGAGGAAGCAGGAGAGCCCGCCGGGCGCCTGCGCGAGGACCAGGAAGAGGTCGTTCATCGGCGCGCTTGTGAACCACTTGTGGCCGCGCAACCGCCAGGTGCCGTCCGGGAGTTCGGTGGCGGTGGTGGTGTTGGCGCGGACGTCGCTGCCGCCCTGCTTCTCGGTCATGCCCATCCCGGCGAGCAGCCCGCGCTTCTCCGTCGGGGTGCGCAGACCGGGCTCGTACGACCGGCTGGTGAGCAGCGGCACGTACGTCTTCGCGAGCTCGGGGGAGTGGCGCAGCGCGGGGACGACGGCGTACGTCATCGAGACCGGGCACAGGTGGCCCGGTTCCAGCATGGTGGCGAGCATGAAGCTGCCGGCGCGGGCCACATGGGCGCCGGGCCGCTCGTCGGCCCAGGCGGCGCCCGCGATGCCCTCGCCCACGGAGAGGTCCATCAGCCGGTGGTACGCCGGGTGGAACTCGACCTCGTCGATCCGGTTGCCGTACCGGTCGTGGGTGCGCAGCTCGGGCTCGTTGCGGTTGGCCTGGTCGGCCCAGTGCTGGGCCTCCTCGCCGGTGACGACCCGGCCGAACCGGTGCAGGTCGTCCAGGTGCCAGCCGGCACCCTCCCGGACGACGCCTTCGAGCAGCACCGGGTCGTCGGCGGCGTCGTGGCCGGTGAGCGGCGGGGTCTGGTTGGTGACGGTGTGGGTCACGGCGGTGGGACGGCTCTGGGGAGTGCTCGGGGCGGGGCCGGAGCCGGGAGTCGTGGTCACGGTGTGCGCTCCTCCGGAAGGCGGTGTCGGGCGGACGGGGAATGGCGACGGGTGCGTGTGCGGGGGCGTTTGCGTGTGCCGGGTGGGGAGGGCGGCGGTGGTCAGGGTGCGGGGGCGCCCGCGCAGCGCAGCGCCATCGCGGTGAGTTCGGCGAGGAGGGCGTCGGTGGTGGTCGTGCCCGGGGTGCCGAGCGGGTCGACGAGGACCTCGCCGACCGCGCCGGTGAGCGCGGCGGCGGTGATCTCCCCGTTCTGCTCCGGAAGCACCCCCTCCGCGATGCCTTCGCGCACCACCTCGGCGAAGAGCGCGCGGTAGCGGCGCCGGAAGTCGAGCCGCTCGGCGCCGACGGCGGGCTCGGCCGGGGCGGCCAGCAGCGCGTAGGCGAGCCCGCGGTTCTCCAGGGCGCGGCGGGCGAAGACCTGGACGCCGCGGCTGAGCCGCTCGACGGGGTCGCCGGGCTCGGCCAGGACCTCGCCGAGGACCTCGACCTCGCGCCCGGCGGCGCGCCGGAAGACCTCCACGGCGAGCGCCGCCTTGGACGGGAAGTGCTGGTAGACGGAGCCGGCCGCGATGCCGGCGGCGTCGGCGACGGCCGTCACGGACGCCTGGGCCCAGCCCACCTCGGCGACGACGGAGGTGGCGCAGGCGACCAGGTGCTCCCGGGCGGCTTCGAGCCGGCGGAGCTCGGCGGGGGTCTTGCGGTAGGCCATGGAAGAAGTGAACCACCATTCAGAATTTACCGCCAGGGTGCGGAGGCCCGGTGGCGCCGGCTGTCGGTGGCCTCTGGTTGCATACCTGGCATGAACCTGCCGCACGCGTACGACGAAACCCCCGACGGAGCCCCGGGCGAAGCTCTCGAAGAGCTCCTCGCCTGGGTTCGGCGTCGGGCCTGGTCCGACACGGACGAACTCCGCTGTGCGGAGCCCGGGCACCCGGACGGGCACGTCTGCAGGACGGCGCCGGAGGGCGAGGCGGCGTTCGACGCCCTGCGGCGGGCGCTCGTCGAGCAGTACGGGCGGGCGCGGAGCCTCGCGCGGGACGGGGCCGTCGACCCGTCCGTCACCGATCTCACCGGACTGCCGCTGCTCGCGCCCTTCGGGGACGGTGTCGTCGGCATGCGGGGCTGGTCGCACGGCGGACGGTGGATCGGCCTCGGAGCCGTACGGGGTCCGCTCGGCGTCCGGCCCGTGCTGCTCGTCGCCGAGGGCCGGGGCGCGGCCGCCGGGCTCCCCGAGGGGTCCACCTGGCTGGGCGGGGTCCTCGCCGCGACCGGCAGGAGCCCGGGCGCGCCCCGCCACGCGGTCGACTGGGCGGCGGTGGAGGCCCGGCTCGGCACGGCGCTCCCCGTCGACTACAAGCAGCTCGCCGAGGTCTTCGGCGAGGGCGCCTTCGACGGCTACCTCCGGCTGTACGTGCCCACCTCGGGCGGGCGCGGTGCGGACCTCGCCGGGAACGCGATCCGGCTGGCGGAGCACGTGCGCGTGCACGGTGGCAGGCTCTGGGAGCCGTACGAGGTGTACCCCGCGCCCGGCGGCCTGCTCCCGTGGGGGGACACGGAGCAGGCCGACACGTTCTACTGGCTCACCGAGGGCCGCGATCCCGACCGCTGGCCGATCGTCGCCGTCGAGGACGACTACGACTCCTGGGTCAGGTTCGACGGCACGATCACCGAGTTCCTGTACCGCCTGCTCACCGACCGGCACCACCCCTTCTCCACCGCCCGGTACTTCGACCGGCACTGGTTCGAGTCGTACGGAGAGGAGGACGGGGAGCCGGACCGGGAATCGGGGCTCAGGGGGTGACCGCGATGTTGGTCAGCCCGCTCGTGGCGCCGCGCACGGTGTTCGAGGCGTGGACGACGTTGAGCCGGCCCGGGCACTTCGACGTCGAGGTGACCTTGACGGCGTACGCGCCCACCCCGCCCAGGTCCGAGTCGTTGCCGCGCCAGACGTTGCCGCAGCCGTTCGGGAAGGCGGGCGTGGTGGCCGGGTTGTGGGTCTCGTATCCGTTGGCGAAGGTGCCCGGCGCGGTGAACGTGCCGGTGTTGCCCTCGATGAGGTAGTCGACGCCCTTCACGTCGATCCACGAGTCCGCCGAGTTCTGGCCGGTGATCCCGCGCCCGTCGAAGGTGTTGCCGCGGATGACGCCGCCGAAGGTGCCCTCCTTGACGTCGATCGCCTCGGCGGCGACGTTCGGGCCGATGCGGTTGTTCTCCACCCGCACCCGGTCCGAGCGGTCGGCGCCGCCCTCGTTGCCGTGGCAGCCCCAGTTGGAGCCGGCCGAGCCGATGTACACGCCCTCGCCGTAGCCCGGCTGGACCAGGCCCGTCTCCTCGACCGTCGAGTCGCGGAGCACGCCGTCCGCCGAGGAGCGGCGGAAGTGCACGCCCTCCTCCTCGACGCGGTGCACGTACAGCCCGTCCGCCGTCACGTGCGGGGAGGCGTCGACGACCAGGCCCTTCTTGGAGTCCCGGACGGTGAAGCCCTCCAGGTTCCAGTACGGGGCCCCGTACAGCCACAGGCCGTAGCCCGGGTCCCAGCCGGCGGTCGGGACGGGGCAGGAGGGGCCGCTGCCGGTGGGCCCGTCGTTGACGAGCACCGCCGTGCGCGGGCCGGTGAGCGTGATCGGCCGGTCCGCCGCGCCGGGCCGCTGTGCGACGAAGGAGCCCCGGTACTCGCCGGGGGCCATCCGGATCGTCTGCCCGGGCACGGCCGAGGCGAGCGCGGCCCGGAGCTCCGCCGCCGTGGCGACGTCGACGACGGGACCGGTGGGCGGGGCGGTGGTGGGGGTGGGAGTCGGTGTCGGGGTCTGCGAGGGCGTAGGGGTGGGTGTCGGGGTCGGCGTGGGTGTGGGTGTGGGTGTCGGGGTACCGCCCGCGCAGGGAGCGCCGTTGACCGTGCAGTTGAGCGGGAGGCCGAGGCCGCTCGCGTTGAAGCCGAAGCCCTGCGTCCCGCCCGGAGCGACCGAGCCGTTCCAGGAGACGTTGGTGAAGGTGTAGTGCCGGCCGCTCTGGGTCTTCGTGGCCGACCAGTGGCTGCTGACCGAGGTCCCCTCGGGGAGGTCGAACTCGACCGTCCAGCCGGTCGCCGGGGCGTCCCCGGAGTTCGCCACGGTCACGTCGGCGCCGTAGCCGTTGCTCCAGACGCCGGCCCGGGCGACCGAGGCGGTGAGGGCGGGGGCGGTGTCGGCTCGGGCCGACGCGGTCGGCAGCCCCGCGGCGACCAGGCCGGCGAGGGCCGCCGCGGCCGCGGCCGGAATCGCTCTGCGCATGGTGGGTCGTCTCCTCCTGCCGGATGCCTGTTGTAAGTAAAGCTTCCTTACTGTTGCGGGCACGTCAACGGAAGCGGCGTATCGATCCTCCGCGCGCAAGGGGCCGAACGCACCCCGGACAGGGCCCACTTCGCGCCACGCCGGGGCGACGACCCGACCGGTGGCGCGCTGTCGCCCCGCGCCACCGCGCCCCTAGAGTGCGAGGTGACCGCGCGCCACCCCTCCCGCACGCGAGGGCGTGCGGACGCCGAACAGGAGCCGCTCCGTGGGCATCCCCGAACTCGACCCCGACCTCGTGGCCCGCTGGCACGCCGACGGGGGCGAGCTGGTCGACCTGCTCACCCTCGTGCGCGAACGGCTCGGCGGCATCGGCGCGTTCCGTCCCGCGCCCGGCGCCCCGCCCACCGTGCTCGTCACCGACCCCGACGCCGTCCGTCACGTCCTGGCCCAGCACCCCGACCGGTACGTCAAGCGCTCGCACCGCGCCCGCGTCCTCGTCGGCGACGGCGTCCTGTCCGCCACCGGCGAGGCCTGGCAGCGCCAGCGCCGCCTCCTCCAGTCCCAGTTCACCGGACCCGGGATGCGGCGCTACGAGGAGCGGATCGCCGCCGCCGCCCGCGTGACGGCCGCACGCTGGGAGGCGTACGCCCGCACCGGGGAGGTCTTCGACCTCGGCGACGAGATGCGGCGCTTCGCCCTCGACACCATCTGGCGCGCCCTCACCGGCCATCCGCTCGACCCGGACACCGAGCGGGAACTCGCCGCCGTCGCCGCCGTGGTGGCCGTGCTGCCGAGCCTGCCCGCCGACACGTTCGCCGCCCGGACGGCCGTCGCCGCCGACATCGCCCGGATCGACGCCGTCGCCGAACGGGCCGTCCGTGCCGCCCGCGACGCCGGCCCCGGACCCGACGGCCCCGGCCTGCTGCGCGTCCTCGTCGAGGCCGCCGAGACCCGGCCCGAGTACACCGACCGGCTCATCCGCGACGAGCTCGTCACCCTCCTCGTGGCCGGACACGAGACCACCGCCACCACCCTGACCTGGCTGTACCTCCTCCTCGACCGCCATCCCGAGGCCCGCGAACACGCCCTCGCCGCCGGGCCCGAGGGCTCGCCCGAACGGCAGCGGGCCGTTCAGGCGCTCGTCCACGAGACGCTCCGGCTGTACCCCTCCGCCTGGATCCTGCCCCGCCACGCACCCGAGGCCGACACCCTCGCCGGCCACGCCCTGCCCGCCGGGACCGACCTCCTCGTCTGCCCCTACCTCACCCACCGCGACCCCGAACTCTGGCCCGAGCCCGAGGATTTCGACCCCACCCGCTTCACCGTCCCCGGCCGCCGTCCCGGTCACCCCGGCGCCTACCTGCCGTTCGGCATCGGCCCCCGCGCCTGCCTGGGGCTCCAGTTCGCCCTCCGGGAGTCCGTCGCCCTCCTCGAACACCTGTTGCCCGGCCCCGTCCCCCGCTTCCGCTCCCACCCCGCCCGAACCGCCTACGGCCTCACCGTCCGCCCCGACGGCCCCACCCCCGCCGCCCTTTCCGGCGCCCGGGAGGAAGCTCGCGCTCCGATGCGCTAACCTCCCGGCTTGTCCCAGGCGCGGGAACGGCCCGGAAGAGGCGGGCGGGGCGGGAGAAGACAGGTGACGCAGTTCGAGGACCAGGTGCCCTTCGTGGCGCGGCTGGAATCCGACGACAGGCAGACGCTGTTACGCAGCGGAAGCCCCCTCGTCTTCCCCGCCCGCCAGATCCTCTTACGCGAGCACGAACCCTCCACGCACGTCCTCGTCATCCTCTCCGGCTGGGCCAAGGTGACCTCCGCCGCGCCCAACGGCTACGAGGCGCTCCTCGCCCTCCGCGGCCCCGGCGACATCGTCGGCGAACAGGCCCTCCTCAGCGGCCGGCCCCGGGGCGCCACCGTCACCGCCCTCGAACAGGTCGACGCCCTCGCCTTTGACGCCGACCGCTTCGGCGCCCTGCTCGACGAACGCCCCGGCATCGCCCGCAAGTTGCTCGCCCTCACCGCCGACCGCACCCGCGACAGCGACCGCCGCCGCGTCCAGTACGCCTCGCTCAACGTGCAGGAACGCCTCGCGCTGCTGCTCCTCGAACTCATCCGCACCCACGGCGAGGAGTCCGCCGACGGCGTCCAGCTCACCGCCGGACTCACCCAGAGCGAACTCGCGGGCTCCGTCGGCGCCTCCCGCGAGGCCGTCGCACGCCTCCTCAAACAGCTGCGCGAACGCGGCATCGTCCGCACCGGCCGGCGCGGCCTCGTCGTCGTACGACCTGACGTACTCCGCCGGATCGCGCGCGCCGGAACCACCTGAGCGCGCCCCCGGGGCACCCCCGCGTCACCCCGCGTGACCCCCGACATGCTCCGGACGCCTCCGCGCGCCCCCCCGCGACGCACCCCCGGCGTTCTGTGCACACGGTCACAGACGGGGTGTGCCCGCTGCCGTCGCCCCGATCCCCCCGCGACTGACATCGTCGCGACATCCCCACGGCCCCACCGAAGGCCCCGTCACCAGTGGAAGGCGTCCATGCGCGAGCCCGTCAACAGGACCATCCTGCTCCTCGACATCGAGAAGTTCAGCCGCCGCGACGACGTGGTGCAGGCCGTGCTCCGCCGCCGCCTGAACAACCTCGTCGACCAGACGCTGGAGGCGGCCGGCGTCGAGCCCACCCAGCAGTACCGCGAGGACCGGGGCGACGGCCTGATCGTGCTCCTCAGCGGGGACGTCGCCAAGACCGCCCTGCTGCGCGCCCTCCTCACCACCACCCCCGACCTGCTCCACGAGCACAACCTGCTCGCCTCGGACAGCGCGCAGATGCGGCTGCGGATGGTCCTCGCCGCGGGCGAGGTCGCCCACGACCCCCACGCCAGGACCACCGGCGGCATCGTGGGCCACGACCTCAACCAGGCGTGCCGCCTGCTCGACGCCGACGTCCTGCGCGCGGCGCTCGCCGCCCGCCCCCACGAGCACGCCGTCCTCGCCGTCAGCGCGCCCGTCTACGAGGGCATCGTCCGGCACGGACACCGGGGCGTCCGGCCGGAGCTGTTCCGGTCCGCCGACGTGACGGTGAAGGACGGCGTCCTGGCCGCCTGGATCCACCAGGGGGCCGGGGAGCCGGCGGACCCCGAGCCCGGCCGGGCCGCGGAGGCAGGGACCGAGCCCGGTCCCGTACCGCAGGCCCCGTCGGCCGAACCCGGCCCGCCCGCAAGGGAGTCGAAGCCGGAGCCGGAGCGCGCCTCCGCACCGGAGCCGGAGCCGGAGCCGGAGCCCGCGCGGTCCGCGCCCGTGTTCCACTTCCACGGCGCCCCCGTCGTCCACGGCTCCTTCGTCGCCGGGGACCAGCACGGCGTCAGCGGCGGCACCGTCCACGGCGACGTCGTCCTCGGCGGCACCGATGGGAGCCGGACGTGAGCGTCCCCCGGGAACAGCCCCCCGCCCCCGGCGAGCCGGGCGCCCCGCCGCCGACCGAGGGCGCACCCGCCGCCGACGCGGCCGCGGAGACGGAGTACGACGGGACCGACACGGAGACCGAGTACGCCTGGCACTCCCGCCGCGACCTCTACCGGCACAGTCCCGGGTTCATGCTCGGCCGCTCCGCCCGCATCGGCGGCTCCGTCGTGGCCGGGGACCAGCACGGGGTGAGCGGCGGCCACGTCACCGGCGACGTCGTCCTCGGCAGCAAGGTGGTCGAGTACCACCTCGGCGGTGACACCGAGGAGCGCTCCGGCGAGATTCCCGCCACGGAGGTCGAGGACCTCGCCCGGCTCTTCGTACGGCCGCGCGCCGAGGACGGGGACGGTGCCGCCGGCCAGGAGGGCCGGGAAGGCCGGGAGGGCCGGGAGGGCCGGGAGGGCCGGGAGGAGCAAGAGGGGCCAGAAGGGCCGGAGGGGCCGGAGGCGGACGGGCCGTTCGGGCGCGCGCTCGACGTGCTGAGGACGCGCCGCGTCGTGATCCTCTCCGGACCCGCCACCACCGGCCGCCACTCCGCCGCCCTGATGCTGTTGCGCGAGGCCGGCGCCCGCTCCTACCGCGCCCTCGACCCGGGGCTCGGCGCGGGCCGGCTCGCCGGCGAACTCCGCGACGGCTGCGGCCACGTCGTCGCCGACTTCGCCGCCACCCCCGAACGCCCCCTGCTCGAACACCACCTCCGCGCCCTCGGCGAACGGCTCCAGGCCACCGACGGCCACCTCGTCCTCGTCACCGGACCGCACCCCGCCGTCCCCACGGGCATCGGCCATGTGGCGTGGCGGCCGCCCGCGCCCGAGGCCCTCCTCGCCGGACACCTGCGGACCAAGGACCTGGCCGGGCGGGCCGTCGCCGAACTCCTCGGACTCGCCGAGGTGAAGGCGGTCCTCGCCCACCACCGGCCGGTCGCCGAGACCGCCCGCTTCGCCGACCACGTCGCCGGTCACGCACGCGGGACGGTGACGCTCGCCGCGCTCGGCTCCTTCGGGCACGTCGCGGCCGAACGGCAGGTCCGCGCCTGGTTCGACAGCGGCGAACACACCCTCCACGACAAGGCGTTCCTCATCGCCCTCGCCACCTTCGACGAGGCCCCCTACCCGCTCACCGCCGAACTCGGCGACAGCCTGTACGGACTCCTCCAGCGCATCGAGAACCCCGGCGAACCGGCCCGCATCCCCGTCTTCGGCACCTCCAGCGCCCAGCGCGTCGAACAGGCCCTCGCCGAGCGGTACCAGGAGCCGGAGCAGACCGAGTGGGGACCGGTCCTCCAGACCAAGGTCCAGTTCCGCGACAAGCTCACCGCGCTCACCCTGCTCCGCGAGGTCTGGACCGGCCACCCCTCCTCCCGCCCCGCCCTCGTCACCTGGCTGCGACGGCTCGCCGACGACCCCCGGCCCGTCGTCCGCACCCGGGCCGCCGCCACCGCCGCCGTCATGCTCCAGGCCGACCTGCCGTCCGCCATGGCCCTCCTCGTACGCGGCTGGGCGGGCGGCCGCAGGCTGCGGGCCCGGCTCGCCGCCGCCAACGCGCTCGCCCTCGCCCACCACCTCGGCGCCCCCCACGTCTCCCGCATCCTGGCCGAGTGGTGCACCGCCCCCGACCACCGGCTGCGCTGGACCGCCGTCCGCGCCTACGCCCTCGTCGGCGACGCCTTCCCCCGCGAGGCCCTGACCGCCCTCACCGAGGCCGTACGGGGCATGGAGGCGCGCGGCGGGCCGGTCCGCGGCTGGGCGGAGGAGCGGGACGAACTCGCCCAGTCCGCCGCCGCTCTCCTCCTCGCGGGCGGACAGGAAGCGGCCGGCCGGGGCGACTGGAGCGCCGCCGCCGACCTGTGGGTCGACCTGCCGGGCCTCGCCCGCGGCACCACCCGCGACTTCGTGCTGCGCGCCCTCGTGCACGCCTGCGGCCCCACCGACGGTCCCGACGGCTTCGGCCGCCCGCTGCTGCTCGACCTGTTCGGCCGGGCCGATCCCACCCCCGGCACGGACGGGGCGGCCCTGCGCCAGGCCCTCGCCGCGCTCTGGCGCAGCGTCCTCAACGACCCCGTCTGCTCGGCGTCCGGGCTCAACGTGCTGCGCGTCTGGGTCCGGTCCGCGGACTCCGACCCGGACGCCGAGGCCGCGCTCGCCGGGCTGCTGCCGCTCCTCGCCGTCTCCGCCGAGGACCACCGCCGGCTCGCCTACCTCCTGGAGAACCTGCGGGCCGAACCGGTCGACCCCGCCCTCGGCCCGGTGCCGGTGGCGGTCGCCCTCCGGCTGCGCGAGGCCCTCTCCGGAGCGCGGCCCGCCGCCCCCGCCGGCCCTTCCGATCCCTCCGGCCCCTCGTACGAACCGTTCCAAGGAGCAGCGTCACGATGATGAACCAGCCGCCCCAGTGGCAGCAGGACGCCCACCGTCACACCGTCCTCGCCGACCCCGTGATCACCATCCAGGAACTGTCCCGCTTCAAGCCGCTGCGGGCCACCCGGATCGACCACGCGCTCGTCTTCACCACCGCGCAGGGGGCGCTCGACACCTTCCTGCCGCCGAGCCGCCCCAGCCGCACCGAGCTCGCCACCCGCCGCTGGACGAGCGTGTACGAGGTCGACACCGGGCGCCACGAGGCGACCGCCGTGCTCGCCCTCGCCAGCCAGAACGACGCCTTCCTCTTCGAGGTCTCGCTCGACTGCACCTGGCAGGTGACCGACCCGGCCGCGTTCGTCGCCGGCGGGGAGCGCGACGTGCCCGCCCTCGTGCGGCGCTCCGTCGAGCAGATCCTCCGGCCCGTGCTCCGCGGCTACGCGATGGAGGACAGCGGCGCCGCCGAACTCCACGCCCGCAAGGCCCTCGAAGGCGCCGGACCGATCGGCGCGGCGGCCGGGCTCGCCGTCCACTGCGGCCTCCGGATCCGGCGCGACGAGGCCGCCCTCGAACAGGCCCGGCGGCTGCGGGAGATCGCGTTCGCCCAGGAGCAGCTCGAACCCCGGCACGGCCTCCTCATGCGCGAGGACGAACTCGCCGCGCAGCGCGCCCTCGCGCAGGGCCGGCAGCAGCACCGGGTCGAGCTCGAACGCCAGGCCCTCGACCACGAACGCCGGGTCGCCCGCGGGAACCAGGAGCTCGAACTCCAGGCGATCGAGGCGCAGAAGATCGACTTCTACACGTACTACCTGGAGCGGGGCGGCCCCGCCGCCATGGCCTTCCAGCTCGCCCGGCACCCCGAGGACACCCGCCTGATCATGGAGAACCTCCGGGCCGACCAGCTCCGCCTGATGGACAACCAGCTCAACGTCGCCCTCCAGGCGCTCGGCGGCGGGCCCGGCGGCCTGGAGGAGCACCAGATGGACGAACCGCGGCGGCTCGCGGCGAACGTCATGAAGGAGGTCCTCAGCGCGAAGCTGTACCAGGGCGGAGACCGCCGACTGCCCCCCGGCACGGCCGATCCGACGCCCCCGGAAGCCGCCCCGATCCCGCCCCAGGCGCCGCCGGCACAGCCGCCGGCGGAGGCCGCCGACGCCGAAGAGGCGGGCGAGGTCTTCGGATACCCGACCCCTCCGAGGCCGCCGCGATGACCACCACCCCGCAGTCGCAGCCGACCCCGGCCCCCGTACACGTGCCGGGACGGCGCACGGCCGAACGCCTCCTCGCCGAACTGCGCCTGGAGGCCGCCCGCGCCGACACCAAGGGCTCCGTCCTCGTGGCCGCACAGGGCATGGCCGCGGCCGCGCTCGTGGGCGTGCTCGCCGTACGCGGCTGGCACCCCACGCAGCTCGCGGCCCTGGGCCAGGTGATGTGGTGGACGGGCGCCGCCTGCTTCCTCGTCTCCCTGATCGCCCTGCTCATGGCAGTCGTCCCCCGATACCGCGCGGTCGACTGGACCCCCGGCGCGCCGCTCACCCACTTCGCCGACATCAGGGGCGCCGCGCGCCACGGCCGGGCGGCCCTGGAGGAAGCGCTGCGGGAGACCGACCGGTCACCGGACTCCGCCGTCCTCACCTCCCTGATCGAGAACAGCCGGATCGTCTCGATCAAGTACGGCTGGCTGCGCGCCGGCATGGCCGGCTTCACCGTGGCCCTGGTCCTCCTCCCGGGCGCCCTCCTGACCGGCTGACCACCCCGCCCCACCACCCCAGGAGCCCCCACCATGCCCGACGCCACACCCCCACAGCCCACCCCCGACCCACCTCAGCCCCCGTCACGGTTCCCCGGCGAGCCGGTCCCCGCCCACCCGGCGGAGCCGGTCCCCGCCCACCCGGCGGAGCCGGTCCCCGCCCACCCGGCGGAGCCGGTCCCGGCCCACCCGGCGGAAGCGGCTTCTCCCCTCCCGGCGGAGGTGCCTCCGCAGTACCCGGGGGAAGCGCCCCCGTCGTACCCGGGGGAGGTGGCCCCCGCCTCCCGGGGACGGACGGCCCCGCACCACCCGGAGGAGCTGCCCCCGGAGCCCCCGGGGGAGGTGCCTTCGTCGTTACCGGGCGAGGCCCCGTCGTACCCGGGGGAGACGCCCCCGTCGTACCCGGGGGAGACGGCTTCGGCTCACCAGGGGCAGATGCCCCCGTCGTACCCGGGGGAGGTGCCCCCGTCCTTCCCGGGGGAGGTACCTCCGCCGTATCCGGGTGGGGCGCCGCCGCAGTACCCCGTGGCGGGCCCGCCCGCGTATCCGGGCGACGGGCCTTCGGCGCCTCCGGAGCCGGGTGTGCCGACGGATCCGGAGGACGTGGCCCCGGCGTACCCGGAAGGGGCACCCCCGGCGTACCCGGGAGAGGCCCCCTCACCGGACCCGGACGAGGCGCCCCTGGCGTACCCCGTTCGATTGGAGGCCCCGCCGTATCCCGGTCGGTCGGTGGCCCCGTCGTATCCGGGCACCCCGTCCCCGGGGCGTGTCCCCCTTCCGCCGGTTCCACCTCCTCCGCCCGTACCGGCCGCTCTTCCGGCCCCGTACGGAGGCGGGGTCGGTGCGGAACGGGACGATCTCGAACTGGCCACCGGACGAAGGGTGGTGAAGGCGCGTCAGCGAGGCGTCGACGGGGCCGCGTTGTCGCATCTGCTGCTGACCGTGCCGATCGGGCTCATCAGTCTGGGGGTCGTCACCTTCGCGTCGGCGATCGTCCACGTCGCGCTCGGTGTCGTCGTGCCGATCGCCTGGCTGCTCTCCGGCCCGCTCGTCTTCAACCGGCGGGTCGAAACGGCCATCGCGCAGCGGATGTTCGGGATGCGGCGGCCGTCGCCGGAGGAGGCGCGGCGGCTCGACGCGGTGTGGGAGCAGGTCACCCGGCGCGCGGGGGTCGACCGGGAGAACTACGAGCTCTGGGTCCAGGAGCGGGCCGGGCTGAACGCGACCGCGGCCGCGGGTCACATCGTCGCCGTCACCCGGCACGCGCTGGACGGGCTGTCCAACGCCCGGCTCGCCGCGGTGCTCGCGCACGAGCTCGGGCACCACGTGGGCGGGCACACCTGGGCCGCGATGCTGGCCGACTGGTACGCGATGCCGGCCCGCGTGGCCGGGCGGCTGGTCCTGGCGCTGATCGTGTTCCTGTTCGGGGTCAGGAACAAGGCGGGCTTCGCCTGCGGAGGCTGCCTCACCCTGATGATCGGCTGGTTCCTCTTCAACCTGACCGTCGTCCAGGGCATGTGGTGGCTGGTCGTACCGGTCACGGTCGCGCCGCTGCTCGTCGCGTGGCTCCACCGCCACGCCGAGTTCAAGGCCGACGCCTACGCCGTGGGCCTCGGCTTCGGGGAGGCGCTGGAGGACGTCCTCGTACGGGAGGGGCGGGGCGAGGCGGCGGCCTCGCTGCCACCCGGGACGCCGGCACCACCGACGCCGGCACCACCGATGCTGCCACCGGTGCCCGCCCCGCCGGACGGCACCCCGTCCGCTTCCCGGGCGGCCCACGCCAACGTCGAGGCCCGGTTGCGCAACGTGCGGCTCGTCATGAGCGGGCAGCTGCGCCGGTGAGAGCCCGGTCCGGCGGCCGTGCGCGGGGGGCATGGCCGCCGGACCGATCCGCCCCCGAGGGGCGGGCGGGTCAGCGGAAGACGGACGAGAAGGAGTCCAGCTGGATCCAGGTCACCGGGTTGGCGGTCTGGGGGCCATACACCTTGAGCGCGCGCGCCGTGTTCGCCTCCACGCGGATCGCGTTGATGCCCTGGCTGTTGTTGCGCGGCACGACACCCCGGGTCAGCTTGGGCGGGACGATCGTGGCCGGCAGCGTACCGAGCGTGGCGTCGGCGGTGAGGTTGCAGGTGAGGGTGCCGCGCAGCTGGAGGAACTCGGTGCCGGCGAGGCGGATGACCCGGGCCTGCAGCGGGGCGGAGGCGTCGGGGGTGATCCCGGCCGCGGGGGTGATGGTGGTCCAGTCGACGACGGTCTGGCAGCCGTCGACCACCTCCGCGGCGGCCGGCGCGGCCGTCGCGAGCGGGACGGCGACCGCCGCGACGGGCGCGGCGAGCGCGGCGGTGAGCAGGGAGCGGCGGCTGGTCGACGCCGAGGGCGACGTGGTCATGAAGTGGTCCTCTGGATAAGGGGAGTCGTAACAGGGGCGAGTGGGGCGGCGGGTCAGCGCCAGGCGACGGAGACGCCGTCCAGGTCGATCCAGGTGATCGCGTTGTCGGCGTAGGCGCCGTACGCCCACAGCTCGCCCCGGATGTTCGCCTCGACGCGGCACACGCAGCGCCCGGTGTTGTTGTTCCGCGGCACGTTCTGCCGGGTCTGCCGGGTCGGGCGGAGCCGGTGCGGCAGGGTCGCGATCCTGCTGTCCGCGGTGAGGTCGCAGGTGAGGGTGCCGCGCAGCTGGAGGTAGGTGGTGCCGGCCAGGGCGACGAGCCGGCCGCGCGGGCGCTCGGCCCCCGCGGTGACGCCGGTGGCGAGCGTCAGGTCCTCCCAGTCGGACAGGACCTTCACGCCGTCGACGGCGGGCTTGGTCGGGTACCAGCAGACCGTGACGTCGCGCGAACCCGTCGTGCCGGGCACGGTGTTGCTGAAGCCGAACAGCAGCCGCGTCTCCTGCGTCGCCGGGTCGACCTCGACCGCCACGCCCTCCGGCTCGCGCCGCTCCAGGCCGTCCGCGCCGGTGACGACCTGCCGGTCGAGACGCTGTCCGGTCGTCCAGTCGTACGAGGTCATGAAGGCGATGCCGGGGAAGGCGCTCGGCACCGTGTCCGGGTAGGTCTCCGCGTCGTACGGCGCCCAGTGGTACGCGTACAGCACGTCCCCGAGCGTCTGGTAGCCCTGCGAGGTGAGGGTCTTCTCCAGCGGGTACGGGGACGGCACGGCCGGCGTGACGTCCTCGCCGGCCGGCATGACGAAGGTCGTGCCGACGGGCGTCCAGTCACCGGCGGCCGCGAGGTTCGCGTCGTACCGGGTGAAATGCCGCTTTCCGTCCTTGTGGTACATGACGGTCAGCAGGCCGGTGGTCGGGTCGAGCGAGGGACCCGTGCCCGCAGTGGAGCCCGGCGGGGTGAACTTCTGCGCCTGCGGGATCGCCGCCGCGTCGAGCACGCCGCCCACCACGAACTTGAACCGCGTCACGCTCTTCCCGAACGCGACGCCGCTGCCGGTGACGTGCACCGGACCGCACTCGGTCCACAGGTAGCTGTCCGCGCCCACCGGCTGGCAGCCCATCGAGAGCCCGTGGCCGAAGCCCTTCAGCTGCATGGAGCCGGTGACCGCGCCCGTCGACCGGTTGATCCGGTTCAGGTACATGTTGCCGGAGTCGCCCGGCGCGGTGGCCGACGACTCCAGCTGGAGCACGAAGACGTGCCCGTTGACGGTGTCGGTGGCTATCGCCTGCGGGGCGGGGCCCTGCACCAGGTCCACCGTCTGGATGAGCCTGCCGGTGACGCCCGACAGGTCGACGCCGTTGGCGTCCGTGAATCCCATGTTCTCTCTCCCCCGCGGGTCCCCTCCGGACCCACGTCCCGCGCATCATCACACGAGGGGTCCCGGTCCCCGACGGCGAGGCCCGGGCCGCCCCGCGCCTGCCCCCGCGCCCCCTCTGTTACGTTGACGGGCGCCCCCCGCCCCGACGAGAGGAAGCGACCCCACCATGGCCCTCATCCACCGCACCACCATGCGGCCGACCAAGCTGGAGCTCCTCGCCGACTGGCTGCCGACCCGCGCCTGGTACGCCGCCGGTCCGCACGCCCCGGCGCCCGTGAAGGCCGGCGGGTTCCGGCTCGACGACCCCGAGGGCGAGGTCGGCGTCGAGTTCATGGTCGTCACCGACGGCGAGGGTCCGGACGCGGTCGCCTACCTGGTGCCGCTGACGTACCGGGGCAAGCCCCTCGACGGCGCCGAGCACGCCCTCGTCGGCACCTCCGAGCACGGCGTCCTCGGCACCCGCTGGATCTACGACGGTGCCCACGACCCGGTCCTCGTCGGCGAGTTGTACGCCCTCCTCGCCGGCCGCGCCGTGCCCCAGCAGCAGTCCGTCAGCGACGCCGTCGACCCGACCGTCGCCGCCGTCCTCGACGCCGCCGCCGTCACCGCCGGGGACGCCGAGCCGCTGGAAGCCGTCGACGGCGCCGGCCACACCGACATCCGCGTCCGCGTGGGCGGCGACGGGGCCGAGCCCCTCACCCTGCGCGTCCGGCGCGTCCTGCGCCCGGCCGGCGAGGACGGGGAGCGCGGGGAGCACGGGGCCCTCGGCGGCGTCACCGCCGAGTGGACCCCCGCCGGCCCCGAGGGCGGCGAAGTCACCCCCGTACGCGGTGCGTTCGTGACCGTTTACCGCCCCTGAGGCGAAGGGGGCCCGGGCTCAGGGACGCAGCGCCGTCGCCAGCTGGGCGCGGGAGCGGACGTCCAGCTTCTGGTAGATGCGGGTCAGGCGGGCCTCCACCGTCTTCACGCTCAGGAAGAGCTTGGCCGCCGCCTCCTGGTTCGAGGCGCCCTGGCCCACCAGCCGGGCGAGCCGCAGCTCCGCCTCGGTCAGCGAGGCCAGCGCCGTGGCGGTCTCGTCGCCGCCCGGCGCCGCCCCGGGCAGCTCGCCGGCCGGTGCCTCCGTGGCCAGCGCCAGCCAGGGTGCGGCCCCGGCCCGCTCGAAGACCGTGGCCGCCGTGTGCAGCGCGGTCTGCGCGGCCGAGCGCCGCCGCCGCTTGCGCTCCACCCGGGCCAGCGCCATCAGCGCACGCCCCTGCTCCAGCGGCAGGCCCGCCTCCGCGAACCGGCTCGCCGTCCCGGTCAGCAGCTCCGCCGCCTCGTCCGTCCGGCCCTCCGCCGCCAGGCACAGCGCCTGCGCCCGGTCGCAGCCGAGCAGCACCGTGGACCGGCCCAGGCGCCCGGCGACCGGACGCACCTCGGCGAGCACCGCGAGCGCGTCCTCCACGGCGTCGTGCGCGAGCAGCGCCTCCGCCAGCTCCTCGTGCCAGCGCAGCATCGACGGGTCGACCGTCGACTGCGCCCGCTCGTCGGTCTGCACCCGCCGCAGCGTCTCCAGGGCCGCCGCCACGTCGCCGTTGATCAGCTGGACGCGCCCGAGGGCGTACCGGCTGCGCGAGAGGAAGACCCGGTCGCCCTCCTCCTCCGAGGCCTGCACGCTCCGGCGCGCGTAGCTGGCCGCCCGGCCCAGGCTGCCGCCCGCGGTCTCGGCGAGCGCCAGGGCGTACCAGGCGGGGCCGGGGGACAGCCCGGCCTCCAGGGTGAGCGCCAGCGACTGGCCCGCGTGCGCGAGCGCCGCCCCGCAGGCGCCGATCCGCGACTCGATCTCGGAGAGTGTGCGGAAGAGTTCGATGGCGTCCTCGACCGAGCCGCGCCGCTGCACCAGCGGCAGCAGCCCGTTCAGCTCGTCGCGGGCGTCGACCAGCCGGTCGTCGAAGAGGGCGTGGCGGATCGTCAGGATCTGGGCGGCGTTGCGGATGCCCAACGGCCGCTCGGCAAGCTCCAGTTCACGGGCCCGGGCCAGGACCGGCTCGGCGTCGGGAGAGCCGAGGGCCCGCTCCATGCGGGCCTGGACGGTCAGGGCCTGCGCGGCCGTCCGCGGGTCGCCGACCGAGGCGGCGAGCGCCGCGGACTCCATGGCCGCCGTCCGGGAGCGCTCCGGATCGCCGTCCGCGAGCACGTACTTGACGGCGAGGCGCAGCTGCACGGCGGCCCGCAGCGCCGTCTCGCCCTCCGAGTCCTCCATCGCGTGCACGTACATGTCGTCGAGGTCGGTGAGGCCCTGCCCCGCGGTGTCCAGGACCGCGAGGCGGGCCCGCACCCGGTCGGTGGGGGAGGCGTCCCGGGCGAGCAGGTCCGTGGTGGCCCGCATGGCGAGGTCGGCGCGGGCTGCCCTGGCCGCTTCCTCGGCCGCGTCCACGAGGCGTGCGATCCGCCGCACCCCGTCCCGTCCGGGCGTCGACTCCGCGGCCAGCAGGGCCAGTTCGGCGGCGAGCGCGTTGTTGCCGCGCCGCCGGGCGGTCTCCGCGGCGGCCGCCACCTCGGCCGCCAGCTCCTCGTCGGGCCGGTCGGAGGCGAGCGCCCGGTGGCGCACCGCCTCCACCGGGTCGTCCACGACCTCGGCGAGCGCCGCGTGGCCGGCGCTGCGCTCCGCCCAGCAGGCGTCGTGCACCAGCGTGGAGGGCAGCAGCCCGGCGGTGAAGACGAGCGAGCCGTCCTCGGCGAGCGACACGAGCCCGGCCCGCTCGGCCGCCGCGAGGTCCGCCTCCGCGTTGGGCCGTCCGGCGCGCCGCACCAGCGTCGCCGAGGGGCGCAGGGCGAGGGCCGCGAGCAGCAGGGTGGCCCGCACCGGCGGGGGAGCGGCGCCCAGGAGCTGGCGGGCGAGGTCGCGGGCGCGGCCCGAGAGGGTCAGCGCCTCCGCGTGGTGGACGGGCGTGCGGGCGTCGGCGAGGGAGCGGCCGACGGCGAGCGCGAGCCGCGGGTTGCCGCCGCTGGCGCGGTGGATGCGGCCGGCCATCCGGGACGGCAGCCGGTGGTGGATGAGGAGTTCGGCGATCTCGTCGGCCTGGAGCGGCGGCACGAGGAGCAGGTCGGCCTCGGACGGCACCCACAGGTGCGCGGAGTGCCCCGCGCCCGACCGGCCCGGGTGTCCGGCGGCGCCGTTGCCGGGCTCCGGGGTGTCGGCGCGATGGGTGTCCCCGTACGGCTCCGGCGTCTCGACCGCGATCACCCGCAGCGACGGCGGCGCGAGGTGGAGGGCGAAGCGGAGCAGGTCGGTGCTGTCGGGGTCGAGGAACTCGGCGCCGTCGACGACGAGCAGCACCGGACCCCGCGAGGTCAGCGCACGCAGGATGCGGGCGATGCCCAGGCGCAGCGCGATCGGGTCCCAGCCGCCCTGCTGGATGGGGGCCTCGCGGCACAGCATCGCGACGGCGGTGCGCTGAGGCCCCGGCAGGTCGTCGAAGACGCCGGAGGCGAAGACCCCGGCGGGGAGCGCGTCGGCGGCGGGTGCGGGGCCGCCGGGGGCGGTGGTGATGGTGCCCGGGACGTCCTCGCCCGCGAGCCGTTCACCGGCGCGCGGGATCGTCTCGGCGGCGCGCGGGCCCGGCCAGGCGACGGTGCTGGCGACGGAGGCGACCAGGGCGGCCGCGGCGGCGCCGGGTATCGCGCGGTCGGCGGGGAGCGCGGCGAGCCACAGCACGGTCTCGCCGCGGGCCTCGGCCCGGGCGGCGGCGGCCAGCGCGACCTCGGTCTTGCCGACGCCGGCGGGGCCCGTGAGCAGGGCCCGGCCGCGCGCGTGGAGGACGGATTCGAGGCGGGCGAGGAGCTCTTCGCGGCCCACCGGGGCCGGGGGGCCGGCCGCGCCGGGGGTGCGTGCGGGCAGGGGGCCGTTCGGAACCGTCGTCACCTGGTCGCCACCTCCGCCCGTGGGCCCCGCCCATGAGCCCTGCGCAGAGGATACGGAGCCCACCGCTTCCGTCCAGGGTCCGTGTCCGGCATACGGACACCCGACACCGGGCGGATACCTTTCCGGAACCCGGCGACGCCCCCGTGGTGTAGACCACGAGGGCGTCGCTGACCAGCGATGATGCTGGTGTGGGGGGTGGTGTCAGAACGATGGAGCGGAGGCTCAGAAGGTGAGACTCCAGGAGTCGATGTAGCCGGTGTCACCCGTGGCCACATCGCGGACCCGCAGCTGCCAGGTGCCGTTGGCGACCTCGCTGGAGGCGTCGACCGTGTACGTCGTGAGGACGTTGTCGGCGCTGTCCGAGCCGGAGGAGGCCTTCAGGTTGCGCACGGTGCCGTCGGGGGCGACCAGGTCGATGACCAGGTCACCGCGCCAGGTGTGCTTGATGTCCACGCCGACCTTGAGGGCGGCGGGGGCGTTGCCGGTGCGGCCGGTGACGGCGATCGAGGACGACACGGTGGTGTTGTCCGAGATCGTCACGTTGTCGGCGTTGGTGAAGACGGTGCCCGGCTGGGTGGTGGTGCCGGTGACCGCGTCCACGGTCTTGGCCGCGTCGGCGATGCCGGTGCCGCAGCCGCCGGAGCACGTGCCGGGCAGCGGGCGGGCGTTGCTCTTGATCGCCGTCTCGATCTCGGCCGGGGTGAGCGTGCTCTTGGCCGACTTCAGGAGGGCGGCGAGGCCGGCGATGTGCGGCGCGGCCATGGAGGTGCCCTGGTAGGGCTTGTAGTTCTCGGTCGACTGGGTCGTCGTGCCCGAGTTCAGCGTCGAGTAGATCGCGTTCTCGGGGGTGGTGACGGTGCCGGGCGTGTCGGTGGCGTTGCGGGTCTCGCCGCCGGGGGCGGACACGTCCACGAGGGTGCCGTAGTTGGAGTAGTACGACCGGGAGCCGGCGCGGTTGGTCGACGCCACGGTGATGACGTTCGAGCAGTTCGCGGGCGTGAAGCCGGAGGTGTTGGCGTTGCTGTTGCCCGCGGCGACGACGACGGTGGTACCGCGCGAGACGGCGCCGTTGATCGCGGTCTGGTAGACGCTCGGGCAGGAGGAGCTGGCGCCGCCGAGGCTCAGGTTGATGACCTTGGCCGGCGTCGGGTTGGCCGGGACGCCGGGGACGGTGCCGCCGGAGGCCCAGGTGATGGCGTCGGCGATGTCGGCGGACGAGCCGCCGCACTTGCCGAGCACCCGCACGGGCTGGATCTTCGCGTTGTACGCGATGCCCGCGATGCCCTTGGTGTTGTTCGTGACGGCGCCGATGGTGCCGGCCACGTGGGTGCCGTGCCAGGAGGAGCTCGACGCCTTGGAGCCGGTGCCGCACTCGCCGTCGGTGGCGTTCCAGTCGCCCTCGTCCTTGGCGTCCGCGTCGCGGCCGTTGCCGTCGCGGGCGTCGGCGGACGTGGAGATGAAGTCGTAGCCGGAGACGACGTTGGACGCGAGGTCCGTGTGGGCCGCGTAGCCGGTGTCGATGACGGCGACGGTGACGCCGGAGCCGGTCGTCTTGTCCCAGGCCGACGGGACGTTCATGCCGCCGGTGGCCTCGAAGAGGTCCCACTGCTTGGCGTAGTCGGTGTCGTTCGGGGCCACGGCCATGGCGTAGGCGCGGACGTCCGGCTCGACGGTCGCGACGGACGGGTCGGCGCGGAAGGCGGCCATGACCTCGTTCACGTCCTGCGGGGTGGCGGTCTCGCCCAGGTCGACCAGGGCGCCGCCGCCGGCGAGGCGACGCTCGAAGGAGAGCTCCTCGCCCGTCTTCGCGGCCTTCTCGGCGGTGTCGGTCTTCGCGGCCGCGTTGGAACCGGCCTCGGCCGCCTGGGTCTTGTAGGTCACGATGACCTTCTCGACCGGGGCGGTGGGAAGCGCCTGCATGCTCTGCGAAGCCGGCGCCGGAGCGGGCTTCGGGGAAGGAGCGGCCGGGGCGGCGGCGAACGCCCCGGTGGTGGTGACAGCGGCACCGATGATCGCGGCGGTGGCGACCACGGATATGACTCTCCGCCTGGAACCGTTCAAAGTGCTGGCCCTTTCGAGTACGACGTGGTTGCGGGCAGTGGCGGCGGCGCGGGAGGCGCGGAGCGAAGTGGGGTCGCCGCCGTGTTCCCTGGGCTGGGGGGCCCGTGCGCCGCCACCGGCGCCGACGGCCCGGGTCAAGGCCGTCCCCGGCGGGGTCTCCCCGCATGCACCTGTCACATGTCAGCTGCGATGCGGGGGATGATATCCGCCGGTGCGGAGGACAGTAGGGAACGCGAAGGTGAACGCGATACGGGGAAAACCCTTGTCACCCCTCACCCCCGGGGAGGGGGTCCCCCGAGGGGATCCGGCCACGGAGCCCGAGGTTCCGGCCACGACACCCCCTGAGCGCCCCCGATGCGCCCCTCCTGTAAGCGAACTGGCCGAATCCGACCCGCTCGCGGGCACACGAAGGGGCGCGCGAGGGGAGCGTACGCCTCCTGGTGCGGGCTCCCGCACGCGGGGGGTGGTGGTGAGGGGTGAGGGGTGCGGCGTCCGGGAGGTCGGATGTTGGATCCGACATCCGGGATATCGGATCCATTTCGGCCTGGATGCTGGATGTTGGATCCCGTATCCGGGATGTCGGATCCGATATCCGTGACATTGGATCCAGTCCGGCGTGGACCTCGGATGCGGATGGTGGATCCGATCTCCGGGATATCGGATCCAGTCCGGTCGGCCCTCACGCGCCCGATGCCGGCCCCTGCGCCCGCTCAGCCGAGTTCGAGCGTCGTCACCCCGAAGACCCGCTCCCGGGCGACCGGCCGCACCGGGCCCGTGTACATACGGGCCGTCTCGAAGGTCGGGGTGAGGCCGCGTTCTTCGGCGATGCGGGCCGCGGCCGGGTTCGTCTCGGGCATGTCGACGGCGACGGCCCGCGCTCCGAAGCCGCGGGCGGCCTCGGCGAGCGCGTCGAGGAGGGCCGCCGCGTCCGCGGGGCCGTCGGCGAACAGCGGTCCCACGCGGGCCTCGTCCTGGCAGGGGCGGACGACGCCGTAGCCGGTCACCCGGCCGTCGACGACCCGTGCGAGCGCGCGGTGCCCCGGGGTCGTCAGCCAGGCGGAGAGGAACCGGGGCCGCTCGGCGTGGTGACAGGCGGAGTCGTACGCCGCGAGCAGGGCGGGATCGACCCGTTCGGCCGGCACCACTCCGGTCACCGGGCGCTCCGGAGGCGGGACTTCTCCGACATAACGGGCGGTCCGGTAGGCGGTGACGAAGCCGGAGCGCCGGTAGTTGTCCTGCTGCGCGGGCACCCCGTCGAGCCCCACCACCCGTCCGCCCGCGTGGGCCAGGCCAGCCCGCCAGGTGGCGATCCCGAGGCCTTGGCCGCGCAGTTCGGGGCGGACGAGGTAGAAGCCGAGGAAGGCGTACGCCTCCCCGTAGGTGACGACGGAGACGGCGGAGACCGGCTCCCCGTCGAGCCGCCCCAGGAAGAAGCCGGCCGGATCCTGCGCGAAGAAGGCGTCCGCGTCCGCGCGCCCGGGGTTCCAGCCCTCCTCCGCGCACCAGGACCGCACGAGTTCCCACTCGGCGCGGGTGGCGGGGGCGACGGCGACGGTACCGGGGGAGGGAGGGGTCATGGCCGGCCTTCCGGGGAGGGGGCGGGGTGCGCGGCGTCCGCGCGGCCTCGGCCCGCGCCGCCGCGGATGCCCGCCCAGGGGCACGTTGCCGCACCCCAAATCGGTCAAAGCGCCCCACCCTAGCGCTCTCTGAGGGGCTCCCCGATGTGCCGCCGATCGATTCCGGCCGGGTCAGCCCACCAGCCGGAGGCGGGTGTCGGCGACGGTGAGCCGCACGGTCTGGCCCCAGGTCAGGTCGAGCGCGTCGGACTCGACGCCGTCGCCGAAGGCGACCAGGCGGTCGGACTCGACGGTGAGCCGCAGGCCCTGCCCCGGGCCGATGAGCCCCTCGACCCGGCTCGTGCCGGTCGTCGGCGAGGGCCATGCCTCGCGCACGAACCAGGCGAGGCGCGGTTCGGCCGGCCCGGGCAGGGCGAGTCCGCTGGAGCGCTGCTGCCAGAGCGAGCGGAGCCAGCCGGTGGCGCCGGTGCCGGTCCCGGCGAGCACCCCGGAGGACGCCTGCGCCTCAGGGGCCCCGCCCTCCGCGCCGCCCCGCTCGCGGCCGCCGCCCACCGGGGCGTCGAGCGTGTACCGGGCGGTCTGGTGCCCCGCCGGGCCCACGTAGATCTCGTTGAGCGCGAGCAGCCGCTGCCCGTCGTCGGTGGCCGCCGCGACCATGGTCAGCTCGTCGGCGGCGACCCCGGCCCCGGCCGCGTACGGCAGCAGCCGGCGGGCGTCGGCGGGCCGGTGCCGGACGAGGACGCCCGCGTTGCGTCCCGGGTCCGCGTCGATGCCGACGACGGGCTGCCCGGCGAGGTACTTGGCGGTGTTGGCGACGAGTCCGTCCTGGCCGACGACCACGACCACGTCCTCGGGGCCGAACAGGAACCTGTCCAGATCCGCGCGCTCGACCCGGGTCTGCCGCCAGGTCAGCGGCACGGCTCCGGCGACGGCCGCCAGCGCCCGCCGCGTCCGCTCGTGCCGTTCGCGGACCTCGTCGGCCGAGCGTCCGCGCGCGGCGAGGAAGAACGCGGCCTGCCCGTGCGTCCCGTGCCGGGCGAGCAGCTCCTCGTACTCCGTCCTGCGGTGCACGAGGACCGCCCGGGGCGCGAGGCTCACGCGCCCGCCCCGCCGCCGTGCCCGCCGCTGCCGCCGCCGAGCTTCGAGAGGAGGCCGGTGAGGACGTCGGGGGAGAGGGTGAGGTGCTCGATCCGGGGCAGCTGCTCGGCGGCCCGGGTGAGCGCCAGGGCCCGGAGGACGGCCGGCTCGGCCGCGGCGTGCGCCTGGAGCCAGACC